>JANNGQ010001040.1:0-4402 GCA_031403975.1 Planctomycetota bacterium | reverse complement strand
GTCCCTTTGATGTTGACCGTCCCGCCCGTGCGGACGAAACCCGGCTGATTCAAGAACGCAGTCGTCAGCGTGGCCACCACATTAAGCGTGCCGCCAGCGACGCGGAGCGTCCCCGTATTGGTCCAACTCGCAGCACCCACTAGATTCAGAGTGCACCCCGCATTCACGCTGATCGTGCCCGTGTTCGTGAGGTTCTGCGGGCCGACGTACAGCGTGTTGAAGTTGGCCTCGGCGCTGATCAGTCCCTGGTTCACAAGCGTCATCGTGCCGCCAAACGGCCCCGAGCCACCAATCACACCGCTCGCCCCCGCCACCGTCTTGATCGACCCCGCGGGACTGACGGTCAGCGTTCCCGCCGTGCCGTTCATCTCGACGAAGCTACCCGCCCCCTTGAACAAGATGTTCCCCGTCAGGATCTGGCCCGGCGCGAAACCCAGCGAAGTTTGGGTGCCGCCCAGGTGAGCATTGGCAAACGTCGTCCCCCCTTCGATTCTCACCCGCGCGAAATCCTCCGACACAGTCAGATCGCCGTTGACCGTCACTCCCGTCAGACGGGTGATGGAATTGCCGGGGAACCCCAGCGTCTTACCGTCCGCGAAATTCAGTGTGCCGCCCGACAACGTCCCCCTCAGATTCCAAGTGCCGGTGTTGTTGTTCAACGTGAGTGTGTCGCCCGTATTGTTCAGAGTCCCCTGGATGTTCACCGTCCCGCCCGTCCGGACGAAATTCGGCAGATTCAAAGCCGCGGTCGTGAGAGTGCCCGACAAACTCAGCGTGCCGGCCGCGACGCGGATCGTCCCCGAATTGGACCAACTCGGAGCCCCCACCAAGACCAGCGTGGAGTTGTTGGCCTCGGCGCTGATCAGTCCCTGATTCACCAGCGTCAACACACTCGCGCCGGGGAGGTCATTAAACTTGCCGACGTACCCCACGCCGCCAAACCCAGCCATGGTTTTGATCGAGCCCGTCGGTCCAATCGTCAGCGTTCCCGCGGTGCCGTTCATACTTACGAGCCGCTCACCGGTGTTCGCTCCCTCGAACAGGATGTTGCCTGTCAGGATCTGGTCCGGTGCAAAACTGATCGAACTGCTGCCCCCGGTCAAATGTGCGCTGGAGAACGTTGTCCCGCCTTCGATCGTCACGCCCGCGAAATTCGCCGACAGTGTCAGGTCCCCGTTGACCATCACCCCCGTCAATCTTCCGCCCTGGCACTCCAGCGTTTTACCTTCCGCAGTATTCACCGTCCCACCTGAAACAGTCCCGCTCAACAAAGTCCAACTGCCTGTGCTGTTGTTCAACGTCAGAGTATCGCCGGTGTTGTCCAGCGTGCCTCTCAGGTTCATCGTCCCTCCCGTGTTGACGAAGTTCGGCTGGTTCAGGAACGCAGTCGTCGACGCACCCTCCAGACTCAGCGTACCGCCCGCGACGCGAAGCGTCCCCGTATTCGACCAATTCGCCGTGCTGGTCAGGTGCAGCGTTCTGCCGCTGGCCTCGGCGCTGATCAATCCCTGGTTCACCAGCGTCATCTCGGTGCCGCCAGTGTAGATCCCGACGTACACCTCGCCGCCAAACCCGGCCACGGTTCTGATCGACCCCGTGGGCCCGATCGTCAAAGTTCCTGCGGCGCTCATCGCCACGCGGTAAGTGCCGGTACCTGCCCCCTCGAACAGGATGTTTCCTGTCAGCGTCTGGCCCGGCGCAAAAACGACCAGACTGTTATTCCCGATCATGTGTGCGTTGGCGAAGGTTGTCCCGCCTTCGATCTTCACTCTCGCATCACTCGTCGCAAGGCTCAGATCGCCGTTGACCGTGACACTCGTCAGCCGGTTGTTGACGCTGCTCGTCATCGCCAGCGTCTGACCTGCTGCAAAACTGACGGACCCGCCCGACATCATGCCGCCATTGAGCGTGAAGCTGTTGTTGACCTGGACCGTCGTCACGATCGACAATGTACCTCCTGAGAGCGAGAACGGATTGGTTGTCGTCAGGCTGTTAACGGCATCAGTGCCTGCGTCGTGCTGGACGGTTCCGCCGCCGAAGTTGATCGTCACATCGTCTGCCACGCCAGGCAAAACGTTGCCCGACCAATTCAAAGGATCGCCCCAACGGCTGCCGTCTCCACCGCCATCCCAGGAGACCGCCGCAAGGAGACAACGGTTCTCAAGCAAGTCGGTCACCGCAGAGGTCCTGTGAATCAGCCTCAGGCGTCGGTTTGTCGCGCGACGACCAGTTACAGAGTGACTTGCGAGATCACGGCTCCAAAAACGCAGAGCATGCACCCACGACGTGAAGAGCACAGAAACCCCCTTCGGCAAAATCACCAGCGGGACTCGTGGCAGCGATCCGGAATTCGATTTCCGCAGAATGCAGAACCGGCCATGCTATCCGTCGCCTCTCATTGGAAGCAAGCAGGCGCTATTGTTAGGTCCCGCTTGCCGAGCGCGATTTCGCTTTTGTGGGGCTGGCTTCCAGCCGGCCTGGACTTCTCGTGTGGCTGGCTTCCAGCCGGCCTGAATTCCTCGTGTGGCTGGCTTCCAGCCGGCCTGAATTCCTCGTAGGGCTGGCTTCCAGCCGGCCCGGACTGGAAAAATCGCATGCGTTTTTGAATCGTCAAGGCTGGCTGCAAGCCTGCCCCACGATTCAACCGACAGTCCCCATGCCGAAGAGCAATACGAATGTGGCTGCAGGCGGTGCCGACGCGGTTGCACGCGGACCTTAACCGTTTCAGTCTTTCCCGGGGGCCGCGGCCGGAGGCGTGGCTGGGGCAGCAGCACTCGATGTTGTTTCTTGCGCAGGCGATTTGTCTGACTGCTGTATTGCCTGAATGATCTGGGCCGTCTGGTCTTCTTCGGGAGTGTTCCCCGGAGCCTGAAAGGCAAACAACTGGTCTTCGACAGGTTCATTCAGCACGAGGTTGCGCAGGTCGAGAGTGATCATTGGTCGCACGGCATTCTGGGTCGGATCGATGCTGCGTTTGAGATACTGAATCCGGCGAGGCAGGAGCGTCTGAGCATCCACAAAGATTCGAACGTACTCCGGAATCTGAAGCTGCGGAATTGTGACTGTGCCTTCCGGCAATTTGAAAACGTCCGTACGGACATGCGGGTTCCAGCGGCCGGTGACTTCCAGAAAATCCCGTTCTCCCACTTTTACAGATTTGACCGGAGCAAATTCCATCGACGACTGCAGCCGGGAGATCAATCCCCGCAAACCGCCGATTCCGAGATCCATGGCGGCATTCTTCGGGTCGTAGTTCGATGAAGTCAGAGCCGCAGCCAGGATATCGCGAATACTCCGCCTTGTGATTCTGACGGTCTTACCATTCTTCCAGGATGTATGCAGAACTTCGCCGTCGCTGACCTGAGTGAGGATTCCGCGACTGTCGGCTTCGTCAATAACGAGCGGCTCCGCATCCATTGCCAGTATTTTCGCGTCATCGCTCTTTGCGCTTGAGAGCGGGACAATGAGATACTGCAGATGGACACGGTTGCCGGATGCTTCTGTGTACCGCCCCAGTGCGCTCAGCTTCATCCCGGAAATCATGGCCGTCTGATGCAGTTCGCACTTGAGTGATTCCAGTCCTTCAAGTTTCGCACGGACTTGTGTCAGCAATTCGTCGCCTGGCTGCGCTGCGGGATCCGGTGACGCATCGACTGGCAGCTGTTCTGCCGCCGGAGTCGTGGCGACAGATGGAGCGGGATCCGCAGGTGGCTGCGATTCATCGGCCAAGCTTGCCGGAATAGGCACCATCAGGGCGGATGCCAGGGCAAGTCGGTTTGTCGCAGCAGCCAGCCACGGTAAGACAGTGAAACTTTGAGGTTTGTGATTCATGTGCTGATTTTGATGAATTTGCCAAAGATTGGAGTTCTGCGGACCCGAAAAACAGAAGAGAAGGACCGACGGATCCATCGGGCATTGGCCGACGTCACGAACCTGCATGATGTGGAACCAAAGGGTTCCTCGTCAATCAGCTTCAGTCGACAGTTCCGTGATCCACAGCAGTCTCGATCGGTTCGGGGCTGCGAAAAGGCAGTGTATCGTGGCTCCGGCAGCGGAGCGACGGCAAACTCCCGACGGTCAGGCACAGTCAGGTTTGCAGTTGAAAGTACGGTCATCTGCGGGTTGCTGTTGGATCAGACTCAGCATCTCAAGGAAGGGATTGCGATGAGATATTACTTTCTGGCTCTGGGCGCCCTCGCGGTGGTCTGCATGGGCTGTGCCGGTGTAGACGGCCAGAGTGTCCTCCACACGAATGAATACGTCGCACCTCCGGCCGCCATGCTGGCGCATCCCGGCCCGATGGTCGATGGACCCGGCCCTGGTGTGATGGGAATGTTGGCTCAGCCCGGCGGTCCGGGCATGATAGGAGCCGGCATTCCGCCGATGGAGACTCAGGTCAAGT
>JANNGQ010001039.1:0-3289 GCA_031403975.1 Planctomycetota bacterium | reverse complement strand
GCTCAACCGGTGTATCGATTGTTCGGCGCGGAAACTCTTGGTGTATCCGACGACTACCGCAACGAGAAAATGCCCGAAGTCAATGTCGGGCTTCTTTCCGGATCACTCGCCTGGCGGCAGCATGACGGCGGCCATACCAGCGGTCCGAATCTGTCGTACTTTCTGGAATGGGCGGAAAAGAAATCCGCGGAGTCCATTCCTGAAGTGAAGCCGTGAGAATCCAGGTTGGTGGCTTTGTCGCGATCGCTTCCAGGGCACTGGCGACGACTGTTGAGACAATATCGGTCCAACCAACCCAAAGATCAACCTGTGATGATGCAGGCCCAGCGCTCGGTCAAGTCTTGAAAGTGTGGCAGGCTTCCAGCCTGCCGGCGGCAATTCGCCAGAGAGTCATGGCAGGCTGGAAGCCTGCCTCACGGTGTTCCACCGTTAAATGAAGTCTTGACAGACCACTACGGCTTCACGGGCTTCGGAGTGGCCGGTCGGTTCTTCGATATTTCCTGTGCTTCGCGCGCCAGCATTACATCTGTGAAGCCTTTCAGGTCTGTCCACAACGTGCCTTCGCCGGCGTACAGCAGGTCAAGCTGGACATCATCCGGCAGTCCCGTGGCAAAAACCCATTGGTTGTAGGCGTTGCCGGTGCCGAAGGAATCGACAGCCAGTTTGAACAGTTCGGATCTGGCTTCGGCTTCCAGTTGCTTTGCACCCGCTTTGGCTTTACCAAGAGTCACGCTGGCCTCGGCATCAAGTTCCGCGGTCTTGCGAGCCACGACGGCCACTTTCTTGATCGTCTCGGCTTTGGTTTCTTCGGCTTCTTTGTTGCCTTCAGCAATAGCCTGCGCCACTTTCTTCGTCGTTTCCGCGTCGACGCGCTGTGTTTCCAGATCGACCGTTTTCTCAGCCTCTCGAAGCGACGATTCAGTCCGGGCGGTCAGCAGTTCCTGATCGCGAGTCAGCTTCAGTTCATCCGCGATGAATTTTTCCTGAATCGGTTTGCGGACTTCCAGCGGAATGTGAATGTTCCTCACAAAACCGTGCAGCAGAGTCAGTCCTTTGTCTTCCAGAATTTTGTGAAACGCATCCGAGACTTCCTCCTGGAACCTCTGGCGCGTCTCACCCACCAGTAGATCGACGGCTCCCAGAGATGACCCCTTGTTGCGGCAGATGCTCTCAATCTGCGGCACGACGACTTTGGTTTCGACCGCGTCCAGGTTGCCGAACTTGCGGATCACGTCCGCTGCCTGATCGGGCATGATTCCCCAGACAGCCGTAAAATCCATGTGAATCTTGAAACCGTCGTTGGATGGAAACGCAATACCGCTGTCATCAGTCATGACGGCCGGTTCACCGCTTTCATCCAGCTGGGGCGTTCCGTCAGCTTTGCTGACAAGATTCGACTTGACGGATTTCTCAGAAAAGCCGACTCCGATGATATCGACGTGCTGTTCATTCGGGTTAATCGGGTACAGCCCCGGCTGAAGGACCTTGTCCTGAATGCCGGCGATCGCATCGGTCAGTTTGTTATCTGTCAGATTCGTGACGACGCCGACATAGCCCGTGGGAATCGAAACCCAGCCAGCGGATTTCGCCGGAGCCGTCGGCGAACTTTCGCTCTTCGGCATGACTGCGACGGAATAGGCATAGTCGTTGATGCGATAGGTTCCCGGGCCAAACACCTGACGCAGGATGCCCTTCTCATTTGTGTCGTCAAGATCACCGTCCACAAGGAACTGCCCGCCCGTCAGGTCTTTTCCCATCTTGCTGGACACGATGGCGACTTCGCCAGGACTGACGAGCGTGTCTTTGACAATTCTGGTTTCCCACCAGCCAATCCAGCGGAAGTGGCGGCCCGGGCCCAGCATATTCTTCAGGATACCGATCTGCAGAGGACTTCCGTTGTCATCGACCTTCGCGAACTGCCCCGGAGCGGCAGATGGTCGATTTCCCGGCAGAAACGGCAGCGGTGGTCCCTTGTATCGCATGACGAGGCTGTGACCTTCCGGTACATAGATGCGATTGAATGTCCATTCGAACAATTCATACGCGACGACGAGCATCACAACGGCAGAGACCGCCGTGAGTGCCCGGGACTTCACAAGTCGGACAAAGGAGTTGTTCTGGCTCATAATATTCAGCCTTAAGTTTTGTTTTCTGTTGTCGGGCCTGAAGATCCCGTCCGTTTTGTTTCCGGGCGTGACAGCCGGTCATTTTACTCGTGAATCTGATTTCGTGTGACCGGTGAGCGGAATGGCGCCAGCCACCGATGCCTCGCCGCATTTTCAAGACCTGTCACCGGCGGCTAGCGCCCTGCCGCTCCTACAAACTGACGCTTTACGCGCTACGGAGTACTTGTCACGGGTGCGACGGCGTTCGATGCGGCCGTCGGTACGGGATTTCGAGTCGTTGCCTCAGCAGCCGAATCTGCAAAAGACTCAAAGATTCTCATGATGGGGCTGTCCGCAGTGTTCACCATGATCCTGCGATATGACGCCGACAGTTTCTGATAGAGCACAAACTGAGCGTAACCCTGGCCGTCACCGTCGAACGCTTCCACTGCTTTCTTCCAACCAGCGGCCTCGGCTTCATTTTCGAAGCGAACAACGTCGGCGGCGGCCTTGCCTGTCGCCGTGATGGCTGCCGCTTCGTCGATGGACGCATCCAGCTTCAGTTGTGCCACTGCGACACTCTCATTCGCCTTGGTAATTGCCACTTCCTGTTCCTGCATCGCCTTCGTCGTAACCTTCACGACTTCCTGCGCAGCCGTCACAATCGCCTGCTTCTGCTGCACCAGAGCCTTTTCCACGGCCAGCTTCTGCTCAGATTCCTGCTGCAGCGTCTGTTGCAGGTATTGCAGTTCCTGCTGCTTGGCGATTTCCCGCTTTCGCACGGGGTCTGCGATCTGATCGGGCGGACGAATCTTCGTAATCAAAGCCTGAATGATCTGTATGCCGAGCGGTTCGCAGGCACCCTGCATGGCTTTCTCGAATGTGTCCTGAAACGCTGTACGCGTCGCTCCCTGAATGAAGTCGCGGCCGGAAGAGTTGGAACCCTGCAGCCGGCAGAAGCTGCGGGCGTTGGGCATGATCACTGTTTGCACGATCTCGTGATCAATCCCCGCTGCATGATCAGTATCCTGATTGAACAGCACGTAAACTTCAGCCGCCTTTTCCGGATCGATGCGAAACTCAATCACACCGTCGAGGCTGACCCAGAATCCGTCCTTAGACGGAAACCCCATGTCGCCTTCTTCTCCAAGATTGAATCGCTGGCTTCGGCAATCGACAACGTC
>JANNGQ010001038.1:0-8812 GCA_031403975.1 Planctomycetota bacterium | reverse complement strand
GTCTGAAGCTGGCGGCCAGACCAGTGGAAAACTCCCTCGCAGCGGACCATTGACTGAGAGATCCATCGGCAGCAATCCCGCGAACCCACGCCCGATAATTTCCGGTCGGCAGGTCTCGATCGAGCTTGAAGAATGCATCGGCGGAAGTTGTGGTGGCTCGGAACGGCGGTTTCGAATGTAATCCGGAATCGATGATCCAGATGTCGTACTTCGCCGCGCCTGGCATCGGGCTCCACTGCAGTTCGGGACGACGCGTAATCTGATCGGCGACCGGAAAAATGGCCGTCGCACCACCGATCGTGAATTCATCTGCCTGAGACCACCAACCCGCAGTTCCGTCAGCCGCAATTCCGCGAACCCAGAGGTGATACGTGGCTTTTGCAAGATCGACCGTCGGTGTGAATGAAGTGCTGCCGGCAACGAGGGACGTCCAGATAAAGGGGCTGCCTGGAGTCGTCACATCGCTGACCGTCAAGTCGTACTTCGTCGCGCCTGTGATTGCGTTCCAGGAGAACACCGGTCGCCGAATCAGTCCGTCGGGAACGGGAACAGTCACGACAGGACTGTTGATCGTCAGGTCATACCGTGAGGACCATGCGGATGTCCCGGATGCATTCTTCGCGCGGACCCAGATGTTGAACTTGCCGATGCCGAGATCCGTCGCGGATGTGTAAGAATTGTCGGAAACTGTCGCCTTGCGGTAATCGTTGGTTGCCGTACTCTGGTTTCGGATCGAGATCTCGTAGTCGACAGCATTCTGGACCGCGGGCCATGAGATCACCGGACGCAGCGACTGCGTCGTGGCGGGGCCCGCGAGTGCAGGAGTTGATGGTATCAGAGAATGCCGCAGCGACAGGATTGAAACACTGGGTCTGGTGCTGCCGGTCTCGCGGAAATATGGCATCCCGATCGCCAGCTCCATCCGCCCGTCATTGTTCAGGTCGCCCAGCAGCACCATCGAACTGGCCAGCAGATCGGCATTCGGAAACTGAGCCTGTCCCGGAATTCTGTCACGAATCCGGCTGAATTCTCCGATCGTTCCGTCGCTGTTCAGGTTCAGGAGATAGACGACATCGGGCAGATCTGCTGCAGCGCTGGTCTGTTCAGAGACCGCCAATGCAAGATCCGCGATACCGTCGCCGTTAATATCTCCGATCGATGCATTTCCCGAGAATCTCCCCAAGGGGGATAGAACAGGGCCACCATTCATGCCACTCGCGATTCTGATGTTTCCTTTCACAGAGCCATTCGCATTCAGCCGCAGGACATGAATGATTCCCGGCCTGTCTCCGCCGGCATCGTGGATATTGGCGGTCACGGCAATCTCCGTAACACCGTCACCATCCAGATCGCCGAGATTCGTGATGGCTTGTCCGAAACTGTCCTTGTTCGCCGCCTGTGCTGTTCCGTTGAGAGGATTGTTGATCGACGTGAAGCTCTTCACCGTTCCGTCGGTCTTCAGCCGCAGGATGTGGACGACGCCGCGGTCAGTGCCGCCGATGTCCGCTGACGCAGCGCCGACGGCGAGATCGACGACACCGTCTCCGTCAACATCACCCAGCGATGCCACGACGCAGAATGCATCGGCGTCAGCGATCACCGGGCCTCCGTTCAGTGAACTGGCAATCTTCGTCGAATTCTTGACCGTGCCATCAGACTTGAGCCGCAGGACGTAAATCGCACCACGACCGTTGCCGCCTGTGTCGTCGCCCGCTGCTCCGACCGCCAGATCCACGACGCCATCCCCGTCAAGATCCCCGAGGGATGTCAGGCTGACTCCAAAGTAGTCGTTGTTGGCAAGTGTCGGGCCACCATTCAGGGAATGGGCAATCTTCACCGAAGACCTGGCCGTCCCGTCAGCGTTCATCAGCAGCACATACACGGCCCCTCGCACCGCTCCGCCCGTGGCGTCGAACGGAGCTCCCACGGCCAGATCATTGACGCCGTCACCGTTCAGGTCTCCGATCGACGCGGTGGAGTATCCAAAATAGTCGGTGTACGCAATCGCCGGTCCTCCGTTCAGTCCATCGGCGATTCTGACCGAGCTTCCGAATTCAACAGGAAACGCAAGCTCGAACGTCAGCAGGACACGATGTTCAAGCATGTCCACACACGCGGCCGGAGATGACTGCGACGCAGATCGATGACGCCGAGTGGGTCTGCCGACTCCCCCTGCATTGCCGAACGTTGTGCCAATCCGTCGAATCCAACCGTGCAAATCCATTGACGTTTCCTCAGCGCATCCATGTCATCGGGTCGTTCCATGGCGACGATAACCAATGCCTGAAAGTCGTGCAATTCCTGTTCGAGCATGAAAAAGGTGTCTGGAACTTTGGAGGCCTCAGAAAAGCACTTCGAAAACCTGATGCCGGAGAGTTCCAGACACCGTTTTCAAGCTGGCGCGGGCTTCGCCCGCAACCAAAAAGATGCGCGCAAAATGCGTAGTTTTTGCAAAGAAAGAATCTAATTCGACGGTCCCATATTCGACCCCAACGGCCTCGTGCCGTTGGTGAAGCAGATGAAGAGCTAAAAACGCAAATAACACACCCACCCATTCTTCCTGCATTCCCGCCTTCGGCGGGAATGCAGGAAGAATGGGTGGGGTTGCGGGTCGTTGCACCGCTAGCTCTCCATCATCTTCACCATCCAGACGAGCTGGATGGGGTCGTCAAGGACAACCTGGTACAGTCGAACTAAAGTCTCCGCAGGCCGTCTTCCTTCATTGGGTTCGGGATTTCCACATCAATCTCATCGATGCGGCGGAGGGTTTCTCTGTCGAGTACCAGGTTTTCGGCGGCGAGACTTTCGTTCAGCTGGGCTACGGTCGTGGCTCCGATGATTGTGGAGGCCACAAAATCGTGCTGTTTGCTCCACGCGACACACAGCGCTGCGAGCGTCATGCCGAGTTCGTCGGCGATGACTTTCAGACGGCTGACCGTTGCCCGAGTGCGGTCGTTCAGGAATCGATCGGCGAGTTTCTGCTGTCGTTCTCCCAGCCGGCGGTACTCAGTGAATCGGG
Organism: Planctomycetota bacterium; assembly: GCA_031403975.1. Lineage (GTDB taxonomy): Bacteria > Planctomycetota > Planctomycetia > Planctomycetales > Planctomycetaceae > SXXK01. Next base: position 5,793 of record JANNGQ010001038.1, on the reverse strand, counting down.
CACCCGGCGGATCCGAGTGCATGTATTTGCCGGTCAGCACACCACCGCCCAGTGGCGAGAACGGCAACAGGCTGACGTGCTCTCGGCGACACACCTGAGCCAGCTCACTCTCGCATCGACGATTGATCAGACTGAAATTGTTCTGAACAGTGTCAAACCGGCACACACCGTGGTTTTCTGAGGCCACAAGGCTTTTCATCAGGCCCCAGCAGGTTTCATTGCTGCAGCCGATGACTCGGACTTTGCCCTGTTTCACCAGCTCCGTCAGGGACTCAAGAACATCTTCATACCGCGCCCCGTGATCGGGCCAGTGAGTCTGATAGAGATCGATGTAGTCGGTCTGCAGTCGTCGCAGACTGGCTTCTGCGGCCCGCATAATCTGCACCCGATCCAGCGCGGAATGACCGTGCCGCACCGGCGGAACGAACCAACCGTGAGCCGGACCGGTAATCTTGGTCGCGACAATGACGGACTCGCGAGGCTTTGTCTTCAGCCAGCGGCCGACAATCTCCTCGGTCCGGCCGAACAATTCCACAGACGGCGGTACCGGGTACATCTCCGCGGCATCATAGAAATCAATCCCTGCGTTATAGGCCCGGTCCATAATTTCAAAGGACAGCTTCTCGTCGCACTGAGTCCCGAATGTCATCGTGCCCATGCAGATGTCAGTGACGGTGAGCGGACTGCTTCCGAGTCGACGGCGGTTCATGAATGGTTCCTGATGCAGTAGTCTCGATTAACATCGTTCAACGCCAGCCCGGTTGCTGACACGCGGCATGATACTGTCGTACAGCGGCTGCGTCCTGCTTTGCGCAAATGAACTCGCTCGGCAGCAGAGCTGCGGGGTTTCGCTGGTGACTGACTGAGGACTGTCTCCGCATCGCGACTCGCGATATTATGATCGCCGCTGGATTTCGATGTGTTTCGTGTGATCTGCCTGTACATGTGCGGAGTCTCTGCCATGCAGTTTCGATGTCCCAACTGTCAGCATCCGATCAGGATCCCGGATCCGCCTCCGGAATCCCCTGACGAAACGGTCGACACGATCGAATGTCCTTCCTGTCACAGCCGATTCAGTTTGTCTGCGGAAGCAAGTGCGACGACGTTGATCGTCGGGACGGAGATGAAGATCGGACATTTTGAGATTCACGAAGTATTGGGCGAAGGGGCATTCGGAACTGTGCTCAAGGCATGGGATCCGGAACTGAGAAGGTTTGTTGCAATCAAGGTTCCGCGGGAAGGGCGAGTCAGCAAAGACACGGCGCGACTGTTTCTTCGCGAGGCACGGGCGGCCGCAGCAATTTCGAATCCGAATGTTGTCACCGTCCATGAGGTCGGCCATCACGGAGATTCGTACTACATCGCCTGCGAATTCATTGACGGGATTTCGCTGTCGGAGCAGCTGAAACTCCGGGCCTTTGCGCCGCGGGAAACGGCTGCCATGCTGATCAAACTGCTGCGGGCCGTGCAGGTCTTTCACGACAAGTCCATTATTCACCGCGATCTCAAGCCCGGCAACATCCTGCTGGATCGCGCCTGCGAGCCGTTCATTGCCGACTTTGGCCTTGCGCGCCAGGAGTCGCCTAACGAACTGACAGTCACAAACAGCGGGCGAATCGTGGGAACACTGCTGTACATGCCGCCGGAGCAGGCGCGGGGCGATAATCGCAACCTGTCCAATCGCAGTGACATCTACGCGATGGGTGTCATTTTGTACGAGATGCTGACCGGACAGCGCCCGTTCCAGGCAAGCTCCTCGCGAACTCTGCTTCACACAATTCTGACAGTAGAGCCCCGACCTCCTCGAAAACTCGATCCACGTATACCGAGGGATCTTGAAACGATCTGCCTGAAGGCCATCGAAAAGGACCCGGCCCGACGTTATGTCTCGGCAAGTGAAATGGCAGACGATCTGCAGCGGTCGTTGGATGGCCAGCCAATCCGGGCCAGACATGTGAATGCCCTTGAACGAACTTGGCGCTGGGCGAAACGTAACACAGTCATTGCATCACTGATTTGCGTGGCTGTGGTGCTGACGAGCGTCCTGACCTATTCGATGACGCGGCCGGCAGATGTCAGGATTGTCGAATCCCCACCCGAGATCCGGATTGTCCCGCCCCCGCCTTTGACTCATTCAGTGTCGATGTCCTATCAGTTGTCAGGGAACAGCGTTCCTCCTGCATCCACAGCCGATTGGACAGTTTTCTATCTGACCAGTCGAACTAGGGAACCGGACCTCGACGGGGCAATGCAATTCCGTGATCAGACGTCCATTGCGACCGACCTGCCACCAGGAGAATATCTTGTCGTGATCGACGTCAAGGACTTCGGATTTCACGAAGTTTACCGCACAGTTCCCGAGGTGCCGCATCAGGAATATCGTCCGGTCTACCGCCATCAGCACTGGGAAGTCGATGCAACGGGCGGCGTTGTATGGCCGGAAGTCACCGTGTTGCGAAACACGGATGTCGTTCGTGGCATGGTGGAAGTCCCGCCGGGAACATTCACGATGGGAGATGAGCAATCAGACAGTCCGGCACATGAACGATCCGTCAAAGGGTTCTATGCAGACCCCACGGAAGTGACTGTCGAACAATTCCGCACGACGCAGACTCTGCCAGCGGACTATCCTGCGGAACTCGCTCAGGACGACTGGCCGCTGGTGATGATCTCCTGGAATGCCGCGACGGCCTATGCGGAGTTGCAGGGCAAACGCCTGCTGAAAGAATACGAATTTGAATATCTCGCGACCAACCTCGGCCAGCACAGATTTCCGCATGGCGACGTGCCATTGTCGCCCGAGGGAATATGGTCCTACGACGCAGTCGGAATTCCGAATGCAGACAAGATGATCTCGCTGCCCATCTTCGGGCTGCACTCCAACGTCGCCGAATGGACAGACTCAATTTTTAACTTCTATCCTGGTCAGCCCGATCACGGCCTCAGCGCGGATGCCTACACACACCGACTTGAAAACCGCGTCGTTCGTGGCGGACCGGTCGCGCTCGGCGACAACGACCGTACAAAAAACTCCTGCACAGACCCGACGACTCGCAGGAATTCCTGGAGTGTCGAGACCCGTGACACCGAAATCGGATTCCGGTGCGCCGTAAGTCCGTCTCCATATCAGATCAATTCACCTCCGCCTGCACACTCAACGGCGTCACCGTGAGGGAATGGAAAGATCTGTGGCTGTAATGACCTGGTACTGAATATCGTCATAAGTAATGACGTGACAATACTTCTGCATGTCAGTAAAGACGGCGTCTCCGGCAACGTCCGCAGGATGGACCGGTGGCTCTAGTTCCTGTCCAAAATACAGTCGCTGAGAACCAGACTGTCGCTTGATTTCAAACAGTCTGAAGTAAACCGGCGTGATTCCATCGGTCGTAACCTTTACCACGAGTTCATCGTCAACGAATCGGAATCCTGTATTCGCCAGCATTTCAAAATCTGCGTTCGCAGGCGGATTAAAAGCTGGCAGCTCCCGATCCGGAATTGACACCGCTCGCTTGGTGCCGGGTGCAGATCCTCCGACGGGGAATCCCGTTTCTACGACCGCGACTGTTAAAGACACTTCATGAGGAGCCCACTTCCCGCCGAATTCAGTTTCCAGACTTGCAGCACCCTCAGCATCGCCGGCCGCTATGAGTTCGTCGTACCTCACGAGGTAATTATCCACGTCGTCGTACAGTCGCCAGGCCGCGTCGCGTTTCTGTTTGGAACGTGACTTCGTCATCACGTTCAAGAGTGTCGTTCGGGCATCACCGATCACATCGGAACTTGTCGACGCCGTCACACCTTGAGCGTGCACCGTCTGAACCGCACATCCGCACATTGCACCAACTCCGCATCCCAGCGTTTCTTCGCACTCTTGTGTCGCCTGACCGAATCCGAACGGCGCTGCCGGAAGTCCATCAACGCAGGTACACGTCGTGTAGTAATGCACTCCGTTGGCTTGTCCCATGTACTCGTAAGCACAGAGGCCGATGTTCGTCGTCGGTGGTGTATCAAGTTCGGGCGGTGTCGGTCCGGGTCCGGGTCCGGGTCCGGGTCCGGGTCCGGGGCCGGGTCCGGGTCCGGGCTGACCGTTTGCGGCCGAATGCGACAGAATCGCAATGACTAACGCAGTTATGGTGAAAACAACCCGGCGGGTGAGCAATGGTCTCGGCATGCTGCATGCTCCAGCGTCGATTAAGCCAGCGACAGGAAGGGAATTGTTTTGCGTCTCAGCCAATGCACAAGCGCGCTTGACGCATTTTTGACTGGACATCGGACGACCGGGCTACGGTACTGACTAGAAACGCGCGAATCAACACCTTCACGGAATTTCAGTTATGAACGCTATGGGACTGGGTTCGCAGCCGGAGTCGTATGACTTCCGAGTCACCCGGTCACCCCCGAATTCTCACGAATCCGGCTACAAGGATCCTTCGCGACGTTCAGCCGCGGGTCAACGGTTGTCACGCCATGATCTCATGGAGCACCCGGCCGTGAGGCACGACTTCATAGGGTCGGCCGAGCGAGTCCAGGATCTGCGTCGTTGATTGCACACCCAGCAATCGATAGACGGTCGCGATGACATCTCCGGGACTGGTTGGTGATTCGGCGGGCACCGAGCCCGTGCGGTCGCTGGCTCCATAGACGAAGCCCTGTCGGATTCCGGCCCCTGCGAGCATGATGGTGTAGCAGGAATTCCAGTGATCCCTCCCGGCACTTGCATTGATCTTCGGCGTTCGTCCGAAATCGCCCAGTACGCACACCAGCGTTCGTGCCAGCAGGCCGCGGTCGTCCAGATCCTGGAGCAGACTGCTGCATGCTGCATCGAATTCCGGCAGCAGAATCTTTTTCATTTTGTTGAAGTTGTCTCCGTGTGTATCCCATGTAGCGTTCGCATCAGGAGCCCACGACAAAGTGATGAATCTTGTTCCAGCTTCGACGAGTCGCCTTGCCAGGAGTGTGCTTTGGCCATAGATGTTGCGACCGTACCGAGCCCGCATCTCCGGCGATTCCTGATCGAGATCAAACGCCTGCTGAGCCGCGTCCGACGTCAAAAGCTCGAAAGCCCGGGACTGAAAATCGTCGATGGCTGTCAGCGCCGGTTCATTGTCAATCTTCAGTCCTCTGCCCAGGTCCGCCAGCAGTCGTGACCGATCACTCATTCGCGCCGCCGTCACCGGCGACGGCAGGACAAGATTGTCGACGTGAAAGTCTTCCGCATTCGGATTGTTGAGTACCCAGAACGGGTCAAACGTCGGTCCCATCATTCCAGCGAGGAAGCCCGGCTGCAGAGGACCTCCCGCTCCTTCTTTGGTCTTATACGGCAGACTGACATACGGCAGCGTACGATTGGCGGCGGGTCGCAGTTTGGCCATGACCGAACCGGGCGACGGATGGTCCGAAGGCTTTGCACCGCCACCCAGTTCGCCTCGATCATGCCCGGTCAGTGCTGTATAGACTGCGGCGGCATGGGCATTATTGACGCTGTGGTGCATCGACCGAATCAACGTCGCCCGATGCATCTGCTGAGCAAGTCGCGGCAGATGTTCGCTCACGGGAACGCCAGGCAGGCTACTGGAAATCGGATCAAACTCGCCGCGGATCTCGGACGGCGCTTCCGGTTTCATATCCCACATATCGAGATGACTGGGGCCGCCGTTCAGAAACAGCACGATGCAATGATCGGCTTTTGCCGCGAGAGCATCGCCTGGTGCTGCCAGGGATGGCCGGGCACTCAGCAGGCCCGGCAAACCAACGGCTCCGACCTGCAGCATTCGCCGCCGACTCACTTCG
>JANNGQ010001037.1:0-3019 GCA_031403975.1 Planctomycetota bacterium | reverse complement strand
AATCTCCACTAAACCACCATTCCTCCTCCTTCTTTCTCTGCCGCCTTCGGCGGCAGAGAAAGAAGTATGAGTGAGTGTTTCGTAGGCGCTTTTCGCCCTTCATCTGCTTCACCAACGGCACGAGGCCGTTGGGGTCGAATATGGGACAGTCGAATCAGAACCCGTCCAGGAACGATTCCGTTTTTTTAGATTGATTCTCTGTTTCGGCCCAAAGAGCCTGTGGTGCCAATAGGTTTCCTGGCTCCACATCCCGCAAAATTCATTCTGGACGGGTTTGTATTGTTGAGAAAAGTGTCTTGAGTTTTACGGCATCAGGTTTTCGCTGTGCTTTTCGGTTCGTCGTGAAATGACGTGCGCAGTGTAGAAATGGGCATTTGTCGTCGGAACTCTCAGAGGGCCGGCGATTCCGGACCAAAGGTCCACCCATTCCTATAGCCTGGGCCAAGCGACAGCGTCGGCCCAGGAAACGGACATCATGCAAGCATTTCAGGCCCAACGGGCCGGCCATTCGGGTGTTGCTCGGGCGAAACTCATCGACTGGATGGCCCGTTGGGCCGTGGTGATGGATTGACGCTCGTTGACCTGGCCCGACGCTGTGCCTGGGGCCAGGCTATTAGAACGTTTGGGCCGTTGGCCCGGAATCACATTGCGGAGAGCAATGCAGAATTCGCGGGAATTCAGATGCCCTGACGCTACGTTGGCTTCCGATACGCTGGGACAGAAGTGCCTCAGAAAATCCACGCGCACTTCATTTCACGATGAGCCTGCTTGTCTGGTGCCTCCAAAATTACCGACACCTTTTTCAACATCGGAATCGCCGAAAACGACCATGTTTGAATCCCGGCTCAGTCCCTCTAAGATGCTCCCCTGTTGAAGACGACGTTTCTCGCAGGACAAGCAGCGGTAAACGGACGAGTGATTTGATTTGATTTGATTTGATTTGGCGATGGAGCGAGGACCGCTGGCGACATGAAGACTGATGAACTGCGTGAGAAGTACCTGGCCTTTTTTGAGTCCAAAGGATGTGTCCGAAGAGGCAGCGATGTGCTCATTCCGAAGGACGATCCGACGGTCCTGTTTACGCCCGCCGGGATGAATCAGTTCAAAAACCAGTTTCTGGGGATCGGGCCGCTGGAGTTTACGAAGGCGACGACCAGCCAGAAATGTCTGCGGACCGGGGACATCGGCAACGTTGGGATCACAGCGTATCACCATACCTTCTTCGAGATGCTCGGGAACTTCTCGTTTGGTGACTACTTCAAACGGGAAGCCATTCATTGGGCCTGGGAGTTTCTGACGACGAAGCAATGGCTGGGGCTTGATCCGGACCGACTCACTGTCACCGTGTATCTGGACGACGACGAAGCGTTTGGCATCTGGAACAGAGAAATCAGACTCCCGGTCGATCGCATCAGCCGTCTGGATGAATCCGAGAATTTCTGGCCTGCCTCAGCGCCTTCACAGGGACCGGACGGAGTTTGCGGGCCGTGTTCGGAGATTTATTATCTGGCTCCAGGTGCTGCCAAACCGGTTGAGATCTGGAATCTGGTGTTCACTCAGTTCAATCGCGTCGGCGATCCGCCGGACAACCTGCAGCCACTGCCGAAAAAGAACATCGACACGGGCATGGGTCTGGAACGCACGGCGTCGTGTCTGCAGGGTGTGCTGAGTAATTTCGAGATCGATATTCTGAAGCCGATGTGCATCGCCGCAGGACAGTCTCTCGGGCTGAAATACGCATACGATGCCGCTCATGGCCGGGCCTGCCGGCGGATTGCTGATCATATGCGTGCCTGTACATTTGCCATTCACGAAGGTGCTCTTCCGGGTGCCGAAAAAGCCAACTACATCGTCCGCCTGTTGCTGAGGAGGGCCGCGATGGAGGGCTATCTGCTCGGCAGGAAAGATCCGTTTCTGCACTCGCTTGTGCAGTCGGTTGTGGAGGGCATGAAACATCCGTACCCCGAGATCACTCAGACGGTGCAGTCCGTGGTCAATGTGATCAAGGCCGAGGAGGAGCAGTTTCTGGACGTCGTAGAACGGGGCTTGCCGCGGTTTGAAAAGCTGGCGCAGAAGGCGAAGTCGTCCGGTGTAATTTCCGGCGAAGATGCCTTCGACCTGCATCAGACATACGGATTCCTCATCGAGCTGACCGAAACGATGGCGTCGCAGAGCAACCTCACCGTGGACCGCGACGGCTATGAGAAAGCGCGCCGGCGCCATGAATCAACCAGCGGCAGCGGAGCGTTTGCGGATTCGGTAATGAGTGCCGGACCGATCGACGTGCTGAAGAAAACGGGGGGCACGAGATTTGTGGGACACGAAACCTGGCTGCAGGAAGGCAGGATTGTCGGAATCATCTCTGACCAGCAGCTCGTCGATGAATTCACTGCGGCCGGGCATGAAACTCCGATCGGAATTGTCCTCGACCAGACTCCCTTCTACGGAGAGTCCGGAGGTCAGGTTGGTGACACAGGCAAACTGGCCTCGGAGCACACGGTGTTCAAGGTACTCGATACACAGAAAGACGGAGAGCTGTGGATTCATGTCGGGAATTTGACGCACGGTCAACTGAGTGTTGGCCAGACTCTTTGCGCTTCCGTTGACGAAACGCGCCGTGCCGGGATTCGGCGAGCGCACTCGGCAACACACATTCTGCATCATGCTCTGCACTGCACGGTCGGACACAGCGCGACTCAGCGAGGCTCAAAAGTTGAAAGGGATGCGCTGCGTTTCGACTTCGCTCACAACTGCGCTCTGACCGCCGAGGAACTGCGTCGGGTGGAGGACATCATCAACGAACGCATCGCCACGGGGGCTCCCATAACGACTGAGCTGCTTCCGATCGAGGCGGCGCGCGGTAAAGGCGCGATGGCACTGTTCGGTGAGAAATACCCGGACGTTGTACGAGTTGTCAGTATGGGTGATTTCAGTGTTGAGCTTTGCGGCGGGACGCATCTGACAAACACTGGACAAATCGGACTTTGCGACCGGGCGATGCCCGTCCTCCTCCCCTTCG
>JANNGQ010001036.1:0-2386 GCA_031403975.1 Planctomycetota bacterium | reverse complement strand
CGGGATCGCAGGTAACTTACGATCGATGTCTCGACATAGACGGTTTGCATACACTCGGTATTCTTGACGAACGACAGCGATCACCCGGTTGCGGCGAGTGACGTTCCTTTTCAAATCCGCACGGCCCGCAACTCGGCGTGCATCGCTTTGTTCGCCCGTCGCTCAACGGTCTTGAACTTCGTGGCATTGTGGCACAATTGCAGGAGACGCTACAATGCGGTGGGATGAGATCTTACGAGGAAATATCCATGCAAAACAAAGACATTGCAGATCTTGTTCAGAAGGCAGAGTCAATTTACGAGGCACGCCTTCAGGCAATTCTGGAACCGTCCCATGATCATGAATTTGTGGCAATTGAACCGGAATCAGGGGAGTACTTTCTGGGCAAGACTCTGAACGATGCCGCCCTGGCAGCTCGTGTGGCGTACCCGAGTCGGTTGACCCACTTGATGAGGGTCGGACACAAAGCGGCAATCCATCTGGGATGACACGAGGAATGATCGGATTCGTTGATTTGCATGGACGTGCGCTGATTGAGATCCACGTGCGAGGGTCAGACATTGCTCCACCACATAATGTTCAAGCATGGATCGACACCGGATTCACAGGCGACCTTGTCTTGCCGCAGCAGATGATTGAAGACTTGGAATTATCCGCCTCAGGCACAGTGAAGGCAGCGCTTGCTGACGGTTCCGTTGTGACCATGGAGCGGTACCGCTGCCTCATGGATTGGTTCGGTTCCGAGCGCGAACTGGAAGTCGTCGCCAACTCGGGAGAACGCCCATTGCTCGGTGTGGGGCTGTTGATCGGGCTTGATCTTAACATCAGCTACCGGACCAGAATGATCACAATTGAGTGAATCTGCTTTGGGGCGAACGACAAAGATCACCCGGCAGCGGCGAGTGACTTTCCATACCGAACGACGCCCTACCGCTGCTCGGCGTGCATCTTTTTGTTATGCGATTGAGATTCTATGGGCTTGTCTCGAAAAGATTACCACCCCATCGCTCGTATCGATTGTTCCACGTTAAGTCGAAGTAGATTGGCCAGAACTGCCGACCAAGAGTGATTGACAATTGTGAGGCTTTTGCGCTGATGATGTTTTGCAAACTGGTGTAGGATCTTGGATCGGCGATGTCCTGATAGGTTGACGTACGGGTAAGACGATGTATGGACAGTTCGCTCGGCGTGAAAATATGGGGATGCGCAAGGATTTGGCTATCAAGCGGCAGATGCAGCAATGGAACTAATCGAGACCGAAGATGAACAAGCTCTTTGGCCATGCAAGTGAGATGTTGCAAGTACAAATCAACTGGCTTTCGTAGCTTGTTGTAAGAATCAAGCTGTGAAGGTTTGCAGTTGTTCAGTTTTTCACGAATCTCTTTGCAGAACGTTTCGGAAAGACTGTGCAGATCAACCTGGCTGTTGACTTCGGTGAGCATTGCAATCAGACGCGATTGGTCGTCACGGAAATAGGAAATGAACTCCTCTTTGGCGCCTGGACATTGCTGATTGATGCGATGAAACCCGCGAAAAGTGTTTGGGGCAACTGCAAACATACGGCGAGTTGGTCCGGACTGGGAGCGGACGTCTGTTCCAGAGACGATGTCACGCCATTGGTACTCAGGGTTCGGATGCAGAAAGATTTGGTCGGCGCGGATCGCATACGCAGCAGTAAATGGGCTGCTCATTGCACTGCCTTCTATCGCATAACGTGTTGCGCATAACCTGCGCGCCGTGCGGTTCCAGAATACGCCAACCTCGCGCGCGTCAGGTTGATGCGCTTGTTAGGAGGATCCCAGCCGCGCTCGAACGGCTGGTGGGGCCGAGTCGTCCCGGAGAACCCGCTCAGGGAGGGTCAGTCTCGCCAACGGCGGCCGACCGATGGCGATCTCGGCCGTGCGACGCCACAGCACCTGACGAGTAGCGATGACGTCGATGTCGCCCCACGGAATGAACAACGTCGGGTGAGCCACTCGAAACAACAAAGGAGTAGACAGGAAGAGGCCCTGGGGAGCGACATGGATGTTGAGCGATGACCGGTAGCTCGCCATCCCCACCCTGCCGTGCTGCCACAGGTACGCGGCACCCTCAGGGGCGCCCGGGGCGCAGTATACGACTGAGAGCCGTCGCCACCCGCCGAGCACGGCGATCAAAAACAGAATCGCGCACCACATCGCCGCGAAGAGGACGAGGAAGACAGCCGGGAACACCGGCAGAAGGCCGTCACTCACTCGATTCCTCCTAACGCCTGCGTTAACCTGGCGGCGGGGGTAACGCATCAATTTCAAAAGCGGAACCACCGCCGCTCTGGTTGAACGCTTTGTTCGGCGACAGTCGGCATACCACTACTTCTTTCCCGGCAGAAAGCCAGTTTCGTCCCATG
>JANNGQ010001035.1:0-7563 GCA_031403975.1 Planctomycetota bacterium | reverse complement strand
TGACACGCCTCTGAAAGCACTGGTATTTGACTCCAAGTACGACAATTACAGAGGGGTCATTGCCTACGTCCGGATATTTGAAGGCAGTGTGAAGACCGGCGACAAAGTCCGTTTCATGCGCGAAGGGATCGTCAACGACGTGCTGGAACTCGGACAGTTTCGCCCGCAAATGAAGTCATGCGATTCGCTCGGTCCTGGTCAGGTGGGCTACCTGTTGACCGGTCTGAAGGAACTCAGCAAAGTCACGGTCGGTGATACGGTGACCCTGTATCACAATCCGTCGGACACTCCACTGCCCGGCTATCAGAAGCCGAAGCAGATGGTGTTCTGCGGAATGTACCCGCTGGATGCGACAGGGTTCGAGTCGCTGCGGGACGAATTGCAGAAGCTGTCGATGAACGACTCCAGCTTTTCGTTTCTGCCTGAAACCAGTGATGCTCTGGGCTTTGGATTCCGCTGTGGGTTTCTGGGCATGCTGCACATGGAAATCGTGCAGCAGCGTCTGGAGAGCGAGCAGAACATCGATCTGATTCAGACGGCGCCGAATGTCACATATGAGATTGTGAAGCGCGATGGTCAGACGATGGTGATCGACAATCCGCAGGACGTCCCGGATTCCGGCATCATTGAAGAATTCCGGGAACCGATTGCCAAAGTCAGTTTCATCGTTCCGTCGAACTGCGTCGGGACGATCATGCAGCTCAGCCAGGACCGCCGTGGCATCTACAGAAGCACGGAATATCTCGGCCCGCAGCGGGCGCAGATCGTCTATGAACTGCCGCTCAGCGAGATCGTGTACGACATGTACGACAAGCTGAAGAGCGTGACGTCTGGCTACGGCACGATGGACTATGAGGTCATCGGATTCGTGGGTGAAGATCTGGTCAAAGTGGACATCCTTGTCAAAGGCCAGCGAGTCGACGCCTTGTCAACGATCGTGCATCGGTCAAACGCCGAGCGCCGCGGACGAGCCCTGGTGAAACGTCTCAAGCAGGAAATCAGCAAACATCAGTTCGAAATCGCGATTCAGGCCGCGATCGGTTCAAGAGTCATCGCCCGCGAAACGATCTCGGCCATGAGCAAGAACGTAACCGCCAAGTGCTATGGCGGCGACGTCACCCGCAAACGCAAGCTGCTGCAGAAGCAGAAAGAAGGCAAGAAGCGGATGAAGCAGTTCGGCGAAGTCGAAATCCCGCAAAAGGCATTCCTGTCCGTGCTGGAATCCCAGATGGATGAGTGACGTGCATTTGGCACAATGAATGCTTAAATGCCGCTTGAACGGGCGTCAACCACAATGGCGGACCGTATCCTGCCGGATGAGCTGGCAGGGCTGCTTGAAATACAGGCAACCGGTGGCAGTGGTGCCTATGGTTGTCCGAGATGAATCGGGCGACAACATCTTTTGGTGTCGACGTCAGACACCGCCCACAGATCATTTGGAAGGAGTCGGCTTCAGTTACGGGAAGCAAAGCAGCAGGAGATCTGACGGCGTGGTTTGAAGCGTCTACGGCTTCGATTCCTGCCGTATCAGAACTCTGAACAAGTCCGTAAATCCCAAAGTTTTTCCGGGAGGAGTGAGCACAGCATGTCGAAGGCGAAATTGGAGTATATCTGGCTGGACGGCACCAAGCCGACTCAGGTTCTGCGTTCGAAAACCAAGGTCGTGAAAGACTTCGGTGGCACTGTTGAAGAATGCCCGATCTGGTACTTCGATGGAAGTTCCACAAATCAGGCTCCGGGCGGATCTTCGGACTGTATGTTGAAGCCCGTGGCCATTTTTCCGGACCCGGGCCGCATGGACAGCTATCTGGTGATGACAGAGGTTCTGAATCCGGATAACTCGGTCCACGAAAGCAATGGCCGTGCCACGATCGATGACGACGGAGACTTCTGGTTTGGGTTCGAACAGGAGTATTTTCTTTGGGACAAGGACACAAATCTGCCGCTGGGCTTCCCTTCCGGCGGTTATTCGGCTCCTCAGGGACCGTATTACTGTTCCGTCGGAGCAAAGAACTGTTTTGGCCGCGAACTGATTGAAGAGCACCTGGACATGTGCATTCAGGCGGGTATCAACATTGAAGGCATCAACGCCGAAGTTGCCACCGGTCAGTGGGAGTTTCAGGTCTTTGCAAAAGGAGCTCAGCGAGCCGGGGACGAGGTCTGGGTGGCTCGCTATCTGCTGGAGCGGACAGCTGAAAAATACAACGTCTGGATCAACTGGCATTGTAAACCACTGGGTGATACCGACTGGAACGGTTCAGGAATGCACGCCAACTTCTCGAACTCCACGCTGCGCACCTGCGGCTCTAAGGAAACCTACGAGAAGATCTGCAAGGGGTTCGCACCTCGCATCGGCGAGCACATTGCCGTCTACGGTGCGGACAATAACCTGCGTCTGACCGGCAAGCATGAGACTCAGTCGATCGACAAGTTCAGCTTCGGCGTTTCCGACCGTGGCGCTTCGATCCGGATTCCGGTGGCGACTGTCAACAACGGCTGGAAGGGCTGGCTGGAAGACCGTCGCCCGGCTTCCAATGCTGATCCGTACAAGGTCGCTGCTGAGATCATTCGCACCGTCAAAATGGTAAAGCTTTGAGGTCGACCAATCTCGATCAGTTCTCTAACGGCTGTCCGGTGGCAACATCGGACAGCCTGTTTTATCGAGTCTTCCGGGTTTCGAGTGGCTGAACTCCCGGCAAGACGATCGTATTTGGATTCAGGGCTCCATTGAGACCGACACAACGTCCTTCCTTGGGTACCTGCGGCCCAAAGGGCCATCCCTTCCCATAGCCCGGCCCATCGGGCCGGGAATACGTGTGCGATTGAAGCGCAGGCCCAACGGGCCGGCAGTTCGAAATCGCGCCGTGGCACTGCACAATCGAACGGCCGGCCCGTTGGGCCTTACGGCATTCTGCCGAGATCTGACCCGGCCCTCCAGGCCGGGCAATTGGAACTGATGGCCCCTTGGGCCGAAATCACAGGACAAGGCGTGTGAAGGGCCGCGTCAGAAGATCGGCAAACGACGAATCTGCCCATTGATAACCGTCAGGCAACAACTCAGCGAACACGTCGCGATGCCGCAAAAAGCCTACAAGCGCAACTGCCGGAGATTCGGGCCTACGCACTCGAAAGCCAATGGACCTTTTTCTATTTTGTCGGAGTCACCGGGCACGAAAAAGGGCTGTCCCGGCTCACACCTGGACAGCCTTTCAGATTTGATCGGCCGCAGCCTCATGACGATCAGTACAGGTCTTCGTCACCGCCGTGCGAGTGGCCCTTCTTCTTGTCGTCCTTCGGCTTCTCGGCAATCAGTGCATCGCTCGTCAGCAGCAGGATCGACACGCTGGCAGCGTTCTGCAGAGCGGTCCTGGTCACTTTGGTAGGGTCGATGATTCCGGCCTTAACCATGTCTTCGAACTTTTCCGTCGCTGCGTTGTAACCGTAGTTGCCTTCACCGGACGACACTTTTTCGCAAATGACTCCGCCATCGACGCCGGCATTGTCTGCGATCTGAGTCAGAGGTGAGCGGCAGGACCGGATGATGATGTCGTAGCCGACTTTTTCGTCGTGAGTCATCTTGCCGGGCTTCACAGCCGTGGACGCCCGCAGAAACGCCACACCACCGCCCGGAAGAATTCCCTCTTCGACGGCCGCACGGGTCGCGTGGAGTGCATCTTCGACGCGGGCTTTCTTTTCCTTCATTTCGCTCTCGGTGGCAGCTCCGACGTTGATCTGAGCCACACCGCCGGACAACTTCGCGATCCGCTCTTCGAGCTTCTCACTGTCGTAATCACTGGTGCTGTTGGCCAGTTCACGGCGGATCTGCTCGATGCGGGCCTGAATGTCGGACTTCTTGCCGCCGCCTTCAACGACGGTGGTATTGTCCTTGTCGATCACGATTTTGCGGGCGGTCCCGAGGTCTGCCAGCTCAATGCTGTCCAGCTTGATGCCCAAGTCATCAAAGATCGCCGTGCCGCCGACCATGATCGCGATATCCTGCAGCATCGCCTTGCGGCGGTCACCGTAGCCAGGAGCCTTAACGGCGACGATCTTGAACGTACCGCGGAGCTTGTTGATCACCAGTGTTGCGAGTGCTTCGCCTTCGACATCTTCTGCAATAATCAGCAGAGGCTTGCCGGAGTTGACGACCTTCTCCAGTACCGGAACCAGATCCTTGATGTTCGAGATTTTCTTTTCGTGAATGAGCACATAAGCGTCTTCGAGCACACATTCCATGCTCTCTGAGTCTGTTACAAAGTACGGAGACAGATAGCCTCGGTCGAACTGCAGACCTTCGACAACTTCAAATGTCGTCTCAAGGCTCTTGCCCTCCTCAACCGTGATGACTCCGTCTTTGCCGACCTGCTCCATCGCATCAGCGAGAATCTGTCCGATTTCAGCATCGCCGTTTGCAGCGACGGTGCCGACCTGAGCGATTGCCTTCTTCGAACGACAGTCCTGAGCCATGCCTCGCAACTGTTCGATGACATCCGCGACGGCCTTCTCCATACCGCGCTTCATATCGAGCGGGCTGACGCCGGCCACGACTGACTTCAGGCCTTCATTGTAAATGGCTTCGGCCATCACGGTTGCCGTTGTCGTCCCGTCACCGGCGACGTCGCTGGTCTTGCTGGCGACTTCTCGGACCATGCGGGCACCCAAATCTTCGAACTTGTCGGGAAGCTCGATTTCACGGGCGACGGTCACGCCGTCCTTGGTCACCGTCGGTGACCCAAAGCTCTTTTCGATAATCACGTTGCGGCCGCGCGGGCCCAGAGTGATCTTCACGGCTCGGGCCAGCTTCGAGACTCCTCGACGCATGGCTTCCTGAGCTTCCTGATCAAAGGCAATCATCTTTGCCATGTCGAAATTCTCCGTTGAGATAAACTGAAATGAATTGTTTCAAAAGCCAATTGCCCGATGCCCCGCATCAGGTCTTGTCACGGCGCTCCGCCGGATTTGAACAACGCGGAGACGACGAACGGCGCTGCGTCAAACGATCTCCGCGGTCTGTCAGACGGTCGCCAGAATGTCGCTTTCGCGCATGAGCAGATATGTTTTGTCGCCGATAATGATTTCGTCACCTGCGTAAGAACTGAAGATGACTCGGTCACCTTCCTTAACCGTCAACGGGACCTTCTCGCCCTTGTCGTTGACGTGGCCATCGCCGACCGCTACGACTTCACCGCGCTGTGGTTTGCCCTGAGCCGAGTCCGGAAGCAGAATTCCACCTGCTGTCTTTGCCTCAGCCTCAGCGCGGTTCAGTACAACGCGATCCCCCAGAGGCACAATTTTCGTGCCTGCCGCGGATGCCTTCTTCGCCATGACTTTCTCCTGACCTGTCGATTACGCTCGTGAAATGAATGTCTGCCGGTATCGACAAACGCGACCACATGTCGCGCCGGATTCGGCCAGAGTTGCAGAGAACACTTGTTGAGCCCCGCGGGGAGCGAATAACGTGCCAGCAACCGTGATGTCATCGTAACTTGTTTATGGTAAATGCATTGCGGCGATCATGTCCGATTGCGTAGATGGCCGACAAGACTCTTGCCTGCCGTTTTGACAAGTCATTCCCCGAGCTTCATCCACAGTACGAGTTGTCTCGAAGCACTACCGCGGACGACAGGATTGAGGAATGACTGGGCCGAAGTGTCGCCCTCCCGGCTATCGGAGAGCGTCGTTTGGTCGGCAATACGCACCGGAGACGACACGTTACAGTCGCTGCAATCTGCATAATCAATTCATTTTTACAATTCATGGTTGCGTCGACCAGAACGCGGAACGTACTTTCAGTGCTTCGATTCACACACCGACTCCATTCAAGGAGAAACGCTGGTCGAGGACCGACCGGCCTGTGCGAATTCGATTTTCTCGTTTGGTCACTCTCGTTTTGCACCAGAGCACGTCGTGTGGTCCCTGGACCCTGTGGTCGCCATTTGGTGGCCTTTGGCCGGACCAGCAACGCGGGAATCCGTGCCTGTGCCACTTCCACTTTTCGAGCTCAATCGAGCCATCTCTGCGACAATTGCCCGCCAGACATTGTTGTGCACTGAGATCGTGCTGCCGACGGAAGTTTCCGACCGACAATGCCGGTGGTTGTCGAGTATTGACGAAGCCAGGATTGGCGCGGCGATTTCCAACGGACGTGTTCTCGACGCACTTGCGCTTTTCAATTTGCCGACGCGATCGAAGGCTGTCAGCGCCGACGATCAGGTCCGCATCTTGTTCACGTGGGCTCATGTACTGCTGGAACGGGGAAATCAGCTGACTTCTGATCGCTGCATTCAGACGGCGTTGCGAATCCTGGCGGACGGAGATCCCTCACAGCCCGGTCTGCAGTTTCCGGAGTGGATGGTTCTCGCGATGAGTGCAATGCTGAAGCACGACTGGCCGTCATGCGGCCTCTGGCTGCAGCAATGTGAACGGCGTCTGTATGGAGATCCGGCCATCGCTTCGGGAACCGGATTTCAGAAGTCGGCCGGAGACCTATTTGCGATTCGCGCGTGCGTGTGTTTCGGACAGGAATCATCAGACAAAGCCGAAGCGCTGTTGCAGCAAGCCCTGAAGTGCCACGATCGTGTGTTGACCCAGACGTCGGCCATATGCGATCTCGTTTTGCTCTCGAGGGTACTCATGTCGCAGCAACAGATGCAGGCGTCTCGGGAACGACTCAACGAGGCCCAGGCGAAACTGCCGTCGGGTCGTATGCCTGACTGGAGCGCCGAAAGACTGCGGAAAGCGATCATGAATGACCGCCAAATGATCGAATCATATTGCACAGCACTGGCGATGGCAAAGTGCAATTGAACTCGGCAGCTGTAGTCATCGTATTATGGGCTCATCTTGCCAGTTCTGCCGTCCATCGAATACGGAGTCGGGGGCTGTCTCAGTCTACGACGCCGCGGATGGGCCCAACCCTGTTGACGGTCGTGATTTCGTCAACTTCTGCCGCAGGCGCTGCATGCCGCGGAGCCAGCGGTCATAGTTTTCCGTCTTGAGTCGCCAGAAGTCCGCAACTTCAGGATGAGGCAGGATCAGAAACTGTTCGCTCCGGATCCCTTCGATGACGGATTTTGCTGCGTCGTCTGCTGAGATGGAATGCAGATGCAGATATCGATGAATTGGATCTGAATTATCCAGCATTTCTGTTTCAACACCCAGTGGACACACGCAGGAAACCCGAATGCCGCTGCGTCCGTAACACACGGACAGCCATTCGGCCAACGCTACGTCGGCATGTTTGGTGACGGAGTACGATGCCGAGCCGATTTCAGTGAGAACACCCGCTGCTGAGGCCGTGTGGACCAGATACCCGACGCCACGTGCCAGCATGGACGGCACTGCCGCGCGGGCCGCGTACAGCCGCGACATGACGTTGACATCCCACATCTGCTGCCAGTCCGCGTTGGAGGACTCCAGGCCGCCTTTGACTGTAATCCCAGCGTTCGAGCAGAGAATATCGAGTCGCCCCGTGCGATCGATCGTAGTCTCAACGAGGATCTGCACTTCATTTTCGCACGACACATCGCAGCGGATCGCGAAGCCTGAATCGCCGATCCCGGC
>JANNGQ010001034.1:0-4104 GCA_031403975.1 Planctomycetota bacterium | reverse complement strand
CTCGGCCGTGTCATACTGGTCATCGCCATCCGTGTCGCGAACCCGATGCAGCCCGACGCGTGGTTCGTCGCCACTGTTTGTCATCACATACAAGCTGTCGAAGGCACACAGCAGGCCCTGTGCCATACCAACGTCAACATTGATCAGCTCGATCTGGATTTCGCCAGATGAACCCTTCACCGGCGGAGTCACTCGATACAGTTTGCCGTATTGATCCGACACAATCAGCCGGCCTTTCGGATCGGGAGTCATACACACCCAGGACCCCATCTTTTCACCAGGCACGGAGTACAGCAGTTCGACTTCAAAGCCCTCTGCGATCTTCATTTCTGCAACCGGAGTTGCCTTCGGAACGGGCGGTGCGTCGTCCGTCAGCTGAATCGAATCAATCAGCAGATCACCGCGACGGACCAGGGGATCGATCCGCAGTGATGTCACCGGCGATTCCGTGGTGAAGTACAGCTTCAGTGTCCGGAATTCCATGTTCGAGCCGCGCAATTCCCCACTGACGGATTTTTCTTCGGAGATCTGCGGGTCCGCTTCAGTTGTCCAGAATACTCTGAATCCTCCGTTGCCCACGAACTTTGAGTCGATGCTGATGCGGTGTTCTCCGGACTTGCCCGCAACTTTGACTGAGAAGCCGGGATTGTCTCCCCTGGAACTGACCTTCAGGCCGCCGCCGTCGAGGGCAAGCTCCGATTCACCGTCTGGTTCCCAGCTGATGGGCTCTACGTCAAAGTCCCATCGAGCAATCTCGTCGGCAGAGCATTGAATCGACGTCACCAGGCCAACGGAGGTCGCCAGTATCAGTACATTCAGAGGCATTCGGAATCGCATAAATCAACATCCGGCAGGAATGCCATGATCGCCGCGTGTCGATGATCGACTCCGCGCGAAACACAGCGAGGCGGTAAAACAATTCGAGAAGGAAAGAGAGTCTGACGCGGCTTGCACAGGGATTCAAGGATTCGGCAGTCCCGACTGATTCTGAGCCCGCGGAACGCATTCGCAGCCGGAGTCGTCAGCCTTCGGAGTGACTCGGTCGCGCCCGAATTCTTACGAATCCGGCTACGGGCATCGTCCTCGGCGCTCGCTGGCCGACAGTTTCCCTATCGGGGCGCGGCCAGCCGGGCTTTCACGAGTTCCGGCAAGTACTTCATCGGAACGGAGCCGTGATCCAGCACGGCTTCGTGGAAGCGGCCCAGGTCAAACTGGTCTCCGAGTTCGCGCTGGATCTGTTGTCGGAGGCGGTAGTGAGCCATGCGACCGACGAAATAGGTGCTGAGCTGTGTTGAGCTTTGTTTCGCGCGGATGATCTTCAGCCGGGCTTCGCCTTCTGACTGATACGCACCTTCCGTCAGAAGTTTGTAAACCTCGTCGTCGGTTATCTGAGTGCAGTGCATCCTGTGATCAATAATCGTGTTCACGACCGCTCGCAGGTAGAACTTCAGCTGGTTCAGTCGCAGTGCGAGGTTGCCGTCGCCGTAGCCCTGGTCGAGCATCATCTGTTCGGTATACACGGCCCAGCCTTCGATGAAGACTCCCGATTGCAGCACCTTGCGAATCAGCGACGGACAGCGGTTCGAGTATTCAAGCTGGACATAGTGACCGGGGTAGGCTTCGTGTATTGTCAATACCTGAAGCATGTGCTGGTTGTACTCTTCGAGGAAACTGCGGACCCGATCTTCACCCCAGTCAGCCGGAGGCGGACTGACGGCGTAGAAACTGCTGCCGATCGGGTCCAGAGGCAGTGCAGAATCCAGGTAGGCCAGTGAGTTGCCGCGACGGAACTCGGGCATTTCAATCACCTGACACCGATCCGGTTCCGGCAGACGCAGGATATCACGGGACCGGATGAACTCCTGAATCTGACCGACGGTGGCCCGTGCATCCGTGATCAGATCCTGGGGCTTACCGTGTTCCTTGCTGACGGCACGAATCACTTGCGCGATCGTTTCGCGTCGCCCGTCATCGTCGTCGGGCGGCAGTACCGCGGCGGGAAAGTAGTGGCTCCAGAGCTGCCGAGAGACGACGTACAACTCCCGTTGTACTCGAGTAAATTCTTCCTCCGCATCAGCCAGCACCTGATCGGCTGTCAGACCGGCGTTGAGAACCAGTTCCAGCTTCTGCGAAAACAACTCACGTCCAAGTCGCCATTCTCCGGTCGCTCGCAGCCGGCGACTGTCTTCCAGAAACAACTGATGCTCGTTGAGCGCGACGACGGCTTGCTTCGCGGCACTTTGCAATTCGCCGAGCCGCGGCGAGTCCCCGACGAGTCCGAAGATGCCCTTCTCGTAAAACCCGATGGCGCCGCGGTTCTGGAGAATCGCCGTTTCCAGAATCGACGGCGGTGAATCCCGCAGCGTCTCCCTGGCCGACCGTACGATCCGGGGTATCTCTTTGATGCGTGCGATCGCGTTGCCGACATTCGTTTCCTTCGGCAGCGTCGACTGAATCAGCAGTGTGTAGACGCTGTCACTGATGTAACTGCCGTACGTTCGCGGGTCTTCCTGAAAGGGACGAGTATTCTCATCCAGCCAGATCCGGCGAGTCAGGTCATCCCGCAGGATTTCAAAATCAACCTGACCGCCGCGAGAAAGTTCCTCATATGGCACTTCCTTTGGCAATCGCTCAAGCAGGTTGCGATACTGTTCGAGCCACCCTTTGCGGGCGTCGGGAGAAATATCATCCAGCAGATGATCAAACCGGTGCTCGCCCAGCATCGTGGCCTCGAGCGGCCTCAGGCTGAATGATTCCTCCAGATGTGCCCTGAAGAACGCCTCAAGCGTCGCATCCGCATTCTGCGCGATGACCGGCGTGATGAGACTCAGAGAAACAGCGAAGGCGAGGAGTATGTGCTTGCTCATGGCGCACAGAATACTCCTGCCGGAGAATCACGGAAAGTCTGCCGCCGATTGAGGGCATCAGGGCAATCCGCAAAGTCTGCTTCATCGGCAGACTTTCCCTCGCCTGCCCCTGTTCTGCACAATGTGGCAGCATTTGACAGCCATCGAGTTCCGAAAATGCGACTGGCAAAGCCCGAAAGTCAGGATCGTTCGAGATTCGACTGTCCGATCTGAAAAGTGGGACCGGCTTCCAGCCGGTCATGAGATTTGAAAAGTGGGACAGGCTTCCAGCCGGTCGTGAGATTTGAAAAGTGGGACCGGCTTCCAGCCGGTCGTGAGATTTGAAAAGTGGGACCGGCTTCCAGCCTGTCGTCGAAGAACTCGCAGGCTGGAAGCCTACGCCACTGGTTTCTCGAACGATCCTGTCCGGTCATCCGAGTCAGCTGCTGAGACCGCATTCCATGTCGCGTTCTGAAAAGTCCCTGCGGATCGTGTTGGCGTCGTCGGAGGCCGTTCCGTTTTCAAAAACCGGCGGGCTGGCGGATGTTGTCAGTGCCCTGGCCAAATCACTGGATCAGCTGGGTCACGATGTCGTTCTGATCGTGCCGGACTACTACTTGCTGCGTCAGGCGATGACGACTCTGCCGGAGATTTCTGAAACCGGCCTGAAGTTCTCGATCCCGATGAATGGCCTTGATGTCGACGGATCGGTCAACTGGACGATGCTGCCGGGGACCGGCGTCCGGGTTCTGCTGGTCCGGCAGCCGGAGTATTTTGATCGTCGTCAGCTGTATCAGGAATTCGGTCACGGTTCCGGCTACATCGACAATTGTGAACGCTTCTGCTTCTTCAGCCGGGCCGTGCTGGAGATCTGCCGCCAGATGATACTGAGGCCGGATGTGATTCACTGCAACGACTGGCAGACAGGCATCATTCCCGCGCTGCTGAACACTCAGTATGCACATCTTCCCGGCTTCGAGCGGACAGCGACCGTAATGACGCTGCACAACATGGCGTTTCAGGGGCGCTTCTGGCACTTCGATATGCCGCTCACCGGAATGGACTGGCGATACTTCAATCACCACCACATGGAAGCCTGGGGCGATCTGAATCTGCTGAAGACCGGCATTGCATTCTCCGATCAGATTACAACGGTGAGTCCGACCTACGCATCGGAAATCTGCGAGGCGGAATGCGGATATGGACTGGAAGGACTCCTGCGTTTCCGGAGGAAAGACCTCATCGGAATTCTGAACGG
>JANNGQ010001033.1:0-2055 GCA_031403975.1 Planctomycetota bacterium | reverse complement strand
CTTCTATCGTCGACTCCGTGATGAACAGGGGCTGTCTCATGACGACGCAATCCGCGATTCAGTCGCCAGCGTTCTGATGTCTCCCTATTTCAGCTATCGATTTGATCTGACGGGCGATGTTTCGGATCCGGGGGCCGGATTTTCGGAGGCATCTCCTGATCGCGGTGCCCGTGATGTGCAGGAAAGTTCCGGAGCAGTTTTTCAAAAGGCGGCAGTTTGTCCGCTGACGGATCATGAACTGGCCAGTCGACTGAGCTATTTCCTGTGGTCCAGCATGCCGGATGACGAACTCCTTGCGCACGCGGCTGCCGGTGATCTGCATGATCCCGCCGTACTTGTCGCTCAGGCTCGGCGCATGCTGCGAGACCCGAAGATCCGCGGACTTGCCACAGAGTTCCTGGGTAACTTGCTGGAATTCCGACGCTTTGAAGAACACAACAGCGTCGACCGCGACCGATTCCCGACATTCACGAACGAGCTGCGCACCGCAATGTTTGAAGAGCCCGTGCGGTTCTTCACCGACGTTGCTCAGCGCGACGGATCGGTTCTGGAACTACTGACGGCAGACCACACATTCGTTAACGGGACGCTGGCCAAGCACTACGGCAGGGGAGTGCCGGAGTTTACGGAATCGACGCCGCATGATGAGTGGGTCCGAGTCGAAAGTGCCGGTGGGTTTGGTCGCGGCGGACTGTTGCCGATGGCCGTCTTTCTGACGAAGAACTCCCCCGGACTGCGGACGAGTCCGGTGAAGCGGGGCTACTGGGTTGTACGACGCCTGCTGGGGGAACGCATTCCGGCTCCTCCGCCAAACGTGCCGGAACTTCCCGAAGATGAAGCTCAGTCGGGTGACCTGACGTTGGCCGGACATCTGGCAATGCATCGCAACCATGCTGCCTGTGCAGGGTGTCATCAGCGGTTTGATTCGATCGGACTTGTGTTCGAGAGCTTCGGCCCCATCGGCGAACGGCGGACTCTGGATCTCGGCGGTCATCCCGTGCAGACTCAAGCAGCGTTTCCTGACGGCACCAGCGGCAACGGGCTCGAAGACCTGCGACGTTATCTGATGGATCATCGCCAGGACGATTTCGTGGATAACTTCGTCCGAAAGTTGTTTGTGTTTGCTTTGGGACGCGGTGCCCTGATGTCGGACCTGCAGGCGATCGAATCGGCTAAGTCGCGTCTCGTCGACAACGACCATCGCCTCGGGACTCTGGTCGAGACAATAGTCACGAGCCCGCAGTTTTTGAACAAGCGCGCTCAAAAATAGGTCCTTTCTGCCGGAAAGGACTTCCGCCGTCGGCGGACCTTCAAGAATGGAATACCCGCAATGAAATCGAACAAGCCAACTCGTCGAACCGTGTTGTTGGGAGCAGGCGTTACGGTAGCACTTCCATGGATGGAATCGCTGCGTGTCCGGGGCGATGAATCTCCGACGTCGGCAGCCGCGTTTCCCCGACGCTTCGCCGCGATGTTCATGGGCAACGGAATCAACGCCGACCACTGGTGGGCCAGGGGATCGGGCACAGAGATGGAGTTGAGCAGGAGTCTCGAGCCGCTCGCGCCAGTGAAGTCCAAAATTAATGTCATCAGTGGCCTCTTCAACAAGCATGCGACAGGAGTCGGGATTCATCCCGGACAGACGGGCAACATCCTCTCCGGAGCGGCGCTTCAACGAGGCGCCGTGCTGAAGGGCGGCGTCAGCATGGATCAGGTGCTGGCCGACCGACTGGGTGAGGACTTGCCGCAGCCGAGCATGGTCCTGGGCTGCGAACAGCCGATTACCGGCTATCACGAGACCAATTTCTCAATGGCCTACAGTTCGCATATCTCATGGCACAATGCGAATTCACCGGTGCCCATGGAAGTGTATCCTTCATTGGCCTTTGACAGCCTCTTCGACAATCACGGCAGCCGGCGGATGCAGAGCATTCTGGATCGGGTCGGCACACATGCGGCGCATATCAGCCGCCAGGTCAGTGCAGTCGATCGGGTCAAGCTTGACGAATACCTGACCAGCGTGCGCGAGGTCGAAAAGCGAATCGAGCGGACTCG
>JANNGQ010001032.1:0-6287 GCA_031403975.1 Planctomycetota bacterium | reverse complement strand
TGGCCCGCCGCTCCGTCGGCTGGCACTCCTCGATGCCTGTACAGTATTTGCACCACTACACCTCTCTCAATCCCACGCAGAATCCCCGCCGACGGAGCGGCGGGCCAACAGTAGGAAGCTTTTCGCCTCGCGCTGAACTGTGGCAATGCCAATCTCAGCCTTCACAATGGTGACAGTCGCTCCTTCGGAAGATCTGCATCCCGCCGGTTCAGCAGTCCTGACAGGCGGCGGCGAACAACTGTCCGGAGCAGCAAAGCCAGACCACCGTAGACCGCCAGATTGAACAACAGGGCACCATAGTCGGAAGGTGGCCATATGCCGCTTCTGTAGACGTTGACGAGTTCATGGATCTCATTGAAGGTCAGGATGACGGCGGGTGACGTGAAACAGAACAGCGGAAACTCGTCCGGACTGTTGTTCGTCAGAATCAGCGGTATGGCGCAGAGCACAATCGGGACCACGGAGAGCACGATAATGCTGAGCAGAGTTCCCAGCAGCGACTTCATCATGGAATTCAGACGCAGGCTGAAATAGACGGCTGTCCATTTGACAATGGAGAGGTAAACAAAGGCGTGAGTCAGCACTCCGAACAGATACCGTGTGCTTTCCCGATACCATCCCTGGCTCAGCACAGACACCTCGATCCGCTCGAAATCGTCGTAGTATTGAACTGTCGAATTCGACAACGGCTCCTGGGAGATCACCCTGCCCGCAAACAGATGCACGAGGCCGAAACACAGCAGCGGAAACAGCAGCACCCAGCGAAGGCGATTCGCAGCAGCAAGTTTTTCGTCGAGGAGTGCCCGATTCGTCATCGGAGTTGTCAGCAACAGGTCCAGCGTCTGCCGCTCGCGTTCTGAGGCAAATGTACGGCACGTCACGCCGATCATCATCAGCAGAGCCACGATGAACGCCGCGATATCGACAAACACCGTGACTTCTTCGCGTGCGTATGCCGACACATGCTCTTGGGACAAAAAGCCGAATTCCAGAAACAACAGGGATGGCAGTGCGACTGCATGCAGCCGCCAGTTCGTCAGGGCGGAGATACTCAGCTCACGCCAGGCCACCGGTCGGCTGACTGGAAATGCTCTGCGTTCCGCTGTTGTCCTTCCGGGACCGAAGACCGTCGATGGCTGACGAACTCCCGCAATGCCGTGCAGGTACACCACAAGTCTGTGAAACGGCCACCGCACTCCACTCCAGAGTCTTTTCCAGTAACGACTGAAGCCTCCGACCAGCAGCCTCGTGTCCAACGGAGCGTCAACTCCGAATCGTGCGATCAACATCCGGCTGCCGAAGACCATCAACGCGGCGACGCACCACGGCGGTATGACGGTCACGGCAACTTCGCTCAATGAAAAGGCCCCTGCCAATGATTCGACGCCTGCGGCAAGGAACAGAACAAACATTCCGGCACTCTGATCATTGCCGAATCGACCGACAAAACTGACCTCCGGAAGTAGTTGCAATTCATTCAGCAGCAACGGCCCGAGAGCCATCGCGGCCAGCAACAAGTAGGTTCCCCAAAACGCTTCGAGCGCCGTTCGGAACACAACCGAACAGAAAATCGCAGCGCTGTTGACTTGAATGGCGGCGGTCAGAAGTGTCAACAGACCGGCGGCAAGCGATGCAGTCGTCAGGCCTCCCAGCACATAGCTGACCGCCAGCATCGGCGACGTGATGAGCAGCAGCGCCAGCATCGGTACAAGTCGCGACAGGAACTTTTCGACGATCAGAGTGCCCGGCCCGATCCGGGAAATCAGAATGAGGGCCAGAGTCTGCTTTTCCCTTTCCGTGGAAATCGCCGCACACGCCATCGCGGGAAGCAGGGCATAGATTGCGACAAGGTTTGTAACTGTCAGGACGGCCGCAAGGTCCTTCCCCTGACCAATCATCTGAAGGACGTTCCGAGCCTGCGAGATCTCGATGCTGTAGAAAAACAGCAGGACCAGCATCAGTACGACGGCCATCAGCACCCGCAGCACGTACGTCCGCTTCCGCTGAGAATTCTCAATCAGCTCCCGCTTCAGCAGCGGGAGTTCCAGCCGGGTGAGAATCTTCGGGAAATTCATTCAGAGGACTTGGTGATTGTTGAACGGGCTGTCGTACGTCGGAGTCGGCTTGAGTTATCGTCGGAACTGTACAGCATCTCTCGCGATGTGACATGGTGCCCTGACAGGCGGAGAAGGGACTTCGAGAAAGCTCACAGAGACATGGAGATAATCGCTTCGCGGTGTTACCCGGAGGGGCGCTACCCGGAGGGGCGATACAATGATGTTGAGAATCTCCTTTGGTTTTCATGGTTATTGAATCAGAAACTCTCAGCTTCCCGGCAAACGACGTCCAATCGGAATCATCTCACTCTGCGTTCAGGGGACAACTCATGCGACTGCTTCACGTCACGACTCTTGCGACGATACTCACTGCCTGTGGAAACCCCGCCGACGGACAGGACCGTACCAGTGATTCGCCCGTCACTCTCAATATTGTCCTGATTCTTGCCGACGACCTTGGATACCGTGAGCTCGGTTGCTTTGGACAAAACAGAATCCGGACTCCTCATCTGGATCAGCTCGCCGCGGAGGGCATGAGGCTGACTCAGCACTATTCGGGCAATGGCGTCTGCGCGCCGTCGCGGTGCGTACTGATGACCGGCCGGCATCCAGGTCATGCGGCGATTCGCGATAACCGCTCGACACCGCCGGAGGGGCAGACGCCGCTGCCGCATGCAGAAGTCACTCTGGCCGAAGTACTGCGGGCACGAGGTCATCTCACGGGAGCCTTTGGGAAATGGGGACTCGGAGGCCCGGGCTCTGAGGGCGAACCAATGAATCAGGGATTCGATCGTTTCTTCGGCTACAACTGCCAGTCGCATGCTCACAGCTACTATCCGGACTATCTGTGGAGCAATTCCGAGCGAGTCGCACTCAACAATTCGCCGCCGATACCTGGTCATGGGAAGCTGGCCGCCGGTGCAGATCCGGCAGATCCGAAGAGTTACGCCGCATTCAAAGGCCAGGAATACGCGCCGGATCGTATTCGAGACGAAGCACTGCGGTTCGTCCGCGATAACCAAGACAAGCCGTTCTTCCTCTACTATCCCACGACCTTGCCGCACGTCGCGCTGCATGTGCCGGATGAAGATCTAAAGCCGTATCTGGCTCTGAACTGGACGGATCCGCCGTTCACTGCAGAGCATGGCGGCTACACACCGCACTTCAAACCGCGAGCGGCCTATGCGGCGATGATCAGCCGCATGGACAGCGACGTCGGAGTACTCCTGCAGCAGCTTCGCGATCTGGATCTGGACAAGAATACAATCGTGATCTTCAGCTCCGACAACGGCGCGACTCACCTTGAGCAGGATGTCGACTTCGAGTTCTTCAACAGCGTCGGTGAGCTTCGCGGACTCAAGGGGTCACTTTACGAAGGCGGCATTCGAGTTCCGGCAATTGTTCGCTGGCCGGATCATATTCCTGCCGGTGCTACCAGTGATTTCGTTTGCGGACTTGAAGACTGGATGCCGACAATTCTGGAGGCCGTCGGGGCGAAAGAACGGGTTCCGGAATCCACGGATGGCATCAGCCTGCTGCCGATCCTCACTGGAGGAACTCAGCCGGAACGAGGGTTTCTCTATCGAGAATTTCCAGGTTACGGAGGTCAGCAGAGCATTCGCGTCGGTCGTTGGAAAGCCATTCGCCAGAATATGAACAGGGGCGAACTGAAGGTCCAGCTTTACGATCTTGCAGCAGACCCCAGTGAGCAACACGACCTTGCAGATTCCACACCCGACGTCGTGAATCACCTCACGGCGTTGATGTCGGAACAGCATGAGCCATCAGCTTTGTTCCCGCTGAGACCGCTCGATGCTCCGGCGATTCAGCCGAAGGTAAAAAAGAAGTGAGCAACCGATGTACGACCGTCTCAGAAGCCCGGCTCTTTTCAAAAAGCCGGGCTTCTCTCCCCAAAGCCGGGCTGCTCCCCCGAAGACACGTTAGTCAATCTGCGGAATCGTCGCCCGGATTTCGTCCAGCAGTGCCCGAGTCCCATGCTGCTCGGTCCAGTGATGGACGTAGTCCCATTCAATCGCATTTCCCTGCACGCCGATGACGGCGGCAACGTCGTCACGATCCTTATTCCTCGCCCAGCGGAGTTTCGTGACGATGACATCTTCGGGAGTTGGAATATACACGAGTCGACCAAACGTGTTCGAATGAACCCGAACACGGCGTTCAAAACGCCGCTGATCGTGGGCATCCTGACTGAGTTCGAAAACCTCAAGCTTAAAGTCGCTGTCTGTAATTCGCACCACATGCCGGATAGTTCCGGTTACTGTTTCAAATGTGATCCGCGGGTCGCGCTTAAACCGCGGACCGAGTGCTTTCATCAGTTGTGCCAGACTTCCTGCAGATTTTTCAATGACGAAATCCGCGTCCATTGTCACTCGCGGTATGCCGTAAATGTTGCTGGAGAAAGAGCCTGCCAGCATGTACGGCAGTTGAGTTAATTCCATTGCGTCAATGACTTCGGCAACCAGAACGTGGGCGGTCATTCTGAATAGTTCTCCAGCCGTGAGAATCGATCACGGTCTTCGAATTTCCTCATCCACTCCAGTCGCTCATTCAGGATGCGCTGCACGTCTTCAGCAGTGGAGCCCGGAAACTGCCAGCGGATTCCGTCTTTCATCAGACCAATGGAAGTTTCGAAAAGTTCCATGCCGATCTTGAGCCGTTGGTCTGGCGTGAGTCCCCGCGCGCGAACGATCTTCTCTCGAAAGATGTCGTCCATCAGGGCCTGCGACGGAGGACATGAAACCGCCCGTTGGGAATCATCTTCGAGCGTCGAGAGATCGTCGGCGGCTGGCGTTTCGGTCATGTTTGTGCTCCGGTGTCGCGGAATAATACGCCCATTGAAGGGCGAAGAGAAATAGTCGAATGATCGCCAGACAATGTTGTCCTCACGTTACACTTCGTCCTGAAACTGCACTGTTGCACTGTATCGGTGCGTTCTATTCTGCGACTCCAGACACGCCGCTGTGACCAGTTGATTTGAATGGTCGGAGAACTGTATTCATGGATGTCAACGTGTCCTGCAACAAGTGCAGTCAGACCCGTACAGTCTCAGAAGGCTCTGCGGGGATGCGATTCCAATGCGACTGCAGCGGTGAATTTGTTGTGCCTTCGCTGCAGGAGATTCGCCGAACACTGGGGATCTCCGTCATGGAGCACAGCCCGGAATTCGAGATCCCCAGATTGGTGAAACTCGGCGAGTTACCCCCAGAACATTGTGTTGCCTGCAAAGGGCTCGCAGATCGTACGTTGCCGTTCAATGCGGTATGCGCTGAAGGCTCGTCCTCCTGGAAACGCAGCGGGTCGATTGCCCAGCTCGTGGAAGCTGTCAAATGGTGCCTGAGTTTCATCATACTCGGAATCGTCAGCACATTTTCGCTCATTTTTCGATCAGAGAATCGGGCTCCGAAGTTTCATGGACATGACCTTGTGATCTCAGTGCCAGTCAGGATGTGTGCACACTGTGCTGAATCTGTCCCTAAGGACGGACAAGGCGATGGCCTGCAAAAGCTGAATCCGATGCTGTTGATTGCTGCTGCAGTGTTGCTGGTCATTGATTGGCGGTGGGCCTTGATACCCGTGGTGATCTATTTGGTACTCCTGATCCTTGAGGCAAGTCGAGAACGAACTTGCAGGAAGGAGTGGTTGAAGTTGATTCGTCTGGTTCCGGCGTATGCACTCCTGATTCGGAAGTATCCGGACGCATTTATCGAGTGACTTCAGATCACGCAGTCGCTCGGGTGCGACGGGGCATGGCAAGCACTTTTCTCAGAAAATCGGCCCCGGCATCCAGGGGCAGAATTCTTCGTCGCCGATGCCTTGTTGTTCGCTTAGCGTTTTTTCGCCGCTGGCGGTGGCGATGATGGATTCGAAGATCTCGCGACCGACTGATTCGACGCTGGCTCCTTCCAGAATTGTTCCGGCGTTGATGTCCATGTCCTCGCGCATCCGGTGGTAGATATTCGAATTTGTTGCGACCTTGATTGTCGGAGCCGGTTTGCATCCGAAACAGCTGCCTCGGCCAGTCGTAAAGACGACCACCTGGCAACCGCCGGCGACGAGTCCCGTTACGGAGATCGGGTCGTAGCCAGGCGTGTCCATGAACGTGAAGCCTCGCTCGGTGATCGGTTCAGCAAACTGGTAGACGGCTCGCAACGGCGCGGTGCCGCCTTTGGCGACGGCCCCAAGTGACTTCTCGATAATCGTCGTAAGCCC
>JANNGQ010001031.1:0-6258 GCA_031403975.1 Planctomycetota bacterium | reverse complement strand
CGGCGCCGGCGCCATCAGCGAGGGCGACGTGCTGCTGGCCGCGGCCTCCAACGCCGTGGTCATCGGATTCAACGTGCGCCCCGAGCGCAAGGCCTCCGACTCCGCCGAGCAATGAATTCACAAGTTCCAGTGGCTTACGCCACTGGCTACATCCTGTCGAGCCTTCAGCTCTGAAGAATAGCGCAACTTCAAAAAAGGCGAGCGACGACGTTGCCGGAGTCGACGAAATACCCGTCAGTTTCCTCGCTGGCGCTTCGGGTTCGTATCACGTGCCCAACTTCAAAACTACCGGCAGGGGCTCATCAGTTGCCACGTTCCGGCAGATTCTACCGGATCGCCTTCATCCGGGAAAGATTGGGATAAAACGGTGCCGAGTAGAGCGGGTAACTGTCCTCCTTGACGACACGTCCCGGACCATCGTGTTTCTTGTGACTCAGGATGGAATAGCCCTTTCCGTCGTTGAGGAACGGAACGCCATGCGGCCAGAAAATACACAGAGCTTCGCCGATCAGATCCTGTTGCCGCACAGCATAGCGGTGACTGACCACGCCGCGCATCGGTCGACTCCAGTAGTCAAACAGACGACTGTCCTGGCTGGCCGGCGAATTATCACCGAACATCATGTACTCGTCGTCGTCCAGAGGATACTGGCACAAGTGCGCATATTTACGGTTCTGGATGTCCGTCATCGCAGCATAGTCCTTTGCGTAATTCTCCGGAGCGCGCAGATTCGAAGCCAGTGACTTCATTCCGTTCTGCGGAACCTCGTACACCGGATGCTGAGTGCGCGGCTGCGGCCCCTGCTCTGACAATTCCTGATCGTAGTCCAGGACGTCGTTTCGATAGTAAATGTCGCGGCGGATCACCAGATCGGACACGCTTGCCTTCAGGCCCGAAGCCGCGATGCCGACGGGTGCCAGATCGTGATCACCAGGACGATTTACACCCGTGGTCGGAAAGCTGGCCGCTTCGCCGAATTCAATGAACTGGTCGTCAATCCACAGGCAAACCCGGTCATCCACGTTGGCGAACACGATTTCATATGTCCCGGTTTCCCGGAAGTCGGTTTCCGCGGAAGCGATCACTGTGCCGAGTTCAGAATCAGCACCAGAGTTCCGTGACAGTTGTACAATTTCAGCGCGTCCCGTGGCAGGCCGCAGGATGAGCCGGACTGCGCGGATTCCTTCTTCCAGCTCAACGACCAGTTGACCGTCCGGCATCGCGGATTGAAGATCAACAGTCATTTCCAGCGTCAGATCGTTCACCCAATAGAGTTCCAAATCATCGTCATGCGCAGAACCATAAATGTGCTCACCGACGGATGTCTCATTGAATCCGCAGAAATCCGCAATGAGCTGCGTCTGGATGGCAGGAATCGGCTTTCCTGTTCCGTCCTTCGCGCCCTCCCAATGGACATCGCCGGGAATCAGATGCCGATAACGCAGCCACTCCGGCTCGCCCGCCGGTGCATCCACCGCGTACGATCGCTCGTTCCGATCAGGCGTCCAGCTATTCTCTGCCTTCGGCCATCCGCCCATGGCTGAGTCCGTCCGGGAAAACCGCGCGGGCTCCCATCTTTCCTCCGCGCCAAGTTTCAGCAAAGGCGTCGGCGGAAAACGATCGTCGTAGACAAGCAGTTGAATGTCCCGCTGAACTTCCGGATCGCCCTTCCGCTGAATCCGGAATTCGGCCTCGCCATTTGCCTTTGCAAAAATGTCACCCTGTTGAATCCTGACCGTTTCACCCGGCAGTCCGATCAGGCGTTTGATATAGTTGACGTTGGGTTCTTCCGGGTTCTTGAACACGACGACATTGAATCGTTCAAAACTGGCTACCTGTTTGTTGACGACAATCCGGTCACCGTTAAACACGGGTGCATTCAGCACATCATTGACGTAGCGACAGTTCGGACATGTCGAAGTCACGATGCGGCCGCCGGGCTGCAGAATCCCGGTCTCCTGATCGATCTCCTGACTGGCTCCGATCGTGTAACTCAGTCTG
Organism: Planctomycetota bacterium; assembly: GCA_031403975.1. Taxonomy (GTDB): domain Bacteria; phylum Planctomycetota; class Planctomycetia; order Planctomycetales; family Planctomycetaceae; genus SXXK01. The sequence continues at coordinate 4,257 of JANNGQ010001031.1, read as the reverse complement.
CAGCTTTCGCAGGTCACTTCTTTATGGCGACCATAGAGAGTCGGTGCCATCGAGCCGGTCGGGATCACAAACGCCTCGGCCTCAAACGTCTTGAACACAAAAGCCAGGATAAACGCGATGGCGACTGCTTCAATTGTTTCCCGCATGCCTTCCTGAGGCTTCTGCCGGGACTTTGGATCGGCAGCGGGCTCCGCGGTGTCGGACTTCTTGCGGTTTGATGCCATAGGTTCTGTTCTCTGAAATGATCGTTGCCGAGGATTTGCGATAGATTCACTGACCCGGAGCGAGTGATTCGCCCGCTGCCGCAGTTTACCAGGCAGTTCCTCAGCGAATATAACGAATTCTTGGCCAGTCAGGTATTCGAAGCGGCCAGCGCCCTCCGCCGAACCGCAGCACAGCCGGTCGCGAGGGCAGATGCACCAGAAACGGTTTCCCGATCAGCATGGAATGAGGCACACAGGGACGCTCCCAGTTGCGACTGTCGGATGAGACCGGACTGTTATCACCCTGCACAAAATAAGCATTCTCGGGAACAAAGTACTCCGACTCGACGGCGTTGCGTTTTCGCCCCGGTGTGTAGAACACATCGCGGTACATTTCCAGATCGTGGACACGGACGTCGCCTCCCGAAACGCCCAACGCCCACCGGTTCTGCTGTGTGAGCCGCAGCGAAATCATCGCGGTTTTCGCCGCATCCATTTTTTGTCCGGGAATTGTCGAAACACTGGCCTCCAATGCTTCATCTGCAGACCTGTTCCCGATCCCAAACGAATCGAATACCGGCTGACCGTTGATCACGGCAATCAGCTGCTGATCGAAATTCGAAACCTCGACCAGTATCGTTTCCGGAGCATCGCCTGACTCCTCTGTCGCAGATCTGTCGCGCAGATATCGTCCGTTGCGAAGGACGGTCTTCTCGTCAATGGAAATCAGGTCTGCAGTCAACTCCCGAGGATGCACAACGAGGCCGAAGACATCCGGCCCGACCGGAATCCTGACTCGAATCGCATCAGGGGCAATCGTCCATGACAGTCGAGTCCGCAGCATGAGATCGCTCACGACGTACTCCGGCGATGCCACCATCGCGTTGTAGCCGTAGCGATCCGTCACAGGAGCCAGATGTGACAGCGCGGCAAGCCGATAAACGGCCCTCCGGAATTCCTCATCGGTCGCGTTTTTGAGCAGGTCCCGCTGCAACGCGTCGGGCATCACGCCTTCGCAGCGAAGCACCTGACGTTCTCCGTCATACTCGACCCGACTGACCCAGGTGATCGGTGTCGCGTCAGAACGCTCGAGAAAACTCGCCCAGTCAGTCATCGCATCGTCCGGAGCCAGCGGCGTCTCGGCCACATGATGCCCGCCGGACCAGCGCCAGTGCCGGAATCGGATCCACTGCGTTCCTGAACTGTCGGATGAACCGTTCGTCGAGCTGTCTGTGCGATGGCTTACCGGAGCGGTCGAGCCCGCCTCCGCCGCCTCGGATGAGTCGCGCGCTGCAGATTCAGCCCTGCTTGCAAGCCGCAGAGCACCAGCGTCCGATTGCCAGCCGTCGTCAACATCCCAGGGCATCTGCCAGTCGTCGGCAGATGCCAGATGATGCAGATCACTTACCGGAATCCGCATGGCCAACTGCTGCGGATAGTCCTTGCGGGCAATCTCCCCGTTGATATACACGTCTCCGTTGATGACACGAATCCGCTCGCCGGGTAATCCGACAACCCGCTTGACATACGCCACTCCCGGCGACGCCGGATTCCGAAACACGATCGGTTCCCATCGTCGCGGAGGACGCAGATCGTAGATGTGCTTCTGCACAAGTAACTGATCACCGTGACTGTTGGGGACGCCGGACACGTCAATCCTGTCAAGTCCGCAATTCGGGCATGTGGCAAACTTTCGCTCGCCTTCCGGCTCTGTAATGCTGCCCGCCCCGGATCCGTCTGAATCATCAAACGACACTCCGTAAGCGAAGTCGAGCTGACACGCCGGACACACCAGGTGCCGATGAAACCCCAGCAGTCCGGGAGCCATCGAGCCGGTCGAGATCAGATACCCTTCCAGGACAAACGCCCGCAGCATAATCACGGCAATCACAAAGCAAATGGACAGCTCGATTGCACTCCGTATCAAGCGCAGGTCAAATGATTCGTCGTGGAAAGGTCGGCGGGGCATGTCAAGACAATAACGGAAAACGGCAATCACGGAAATTCGCATTTCACCCGGCAACCAACCGGGATTTCTTCAGAAAACAGCTCTTGATCCGGAACCGAGTCGATGCTCAGCCTCCGCCAAACTGCAGTCGCCTGCCTCATATTCTGGCTGCGGATCGATTGCTTCGACGCGTCAGGCGCAGCGCAGCAGACGGCTCCCGATCCCGATCTTGCACTGCTGCAGCGTTTCGTTGACGAGTGTGTGCTGATCGCGCCGGGTACGGAGCCGTTTCCAAAGCAGTTTCAGATCGGCAGCAAGGACGATCCGGAAAACGCTCTGCCGCCTCGCGATGTCGTGATGCCGATCAGGTTTCGCATGTGCAGGTTTGAGATGACTCAGGAACTGTTCGAATCGGTGATGCAGAGAAACCCCAGTCGCTGGAAGGGATTGCGTAATTCGGTCGAGTCGATCACGTTGTCTGAAGCGGAAGACTGCTGCCTCAGACTGACGGCCGCACTTCACACAGCAAAACTGATTGCCCCGGGCGAAATCGTGCGGTTGCCGACGGAAATCGAATGGGAGTACTGCTGTCGGGCAGGAACAACCACGAAGTATAGCTTCGGTGATTCCGCCACCGTCGATGGTGACAAGGATAATCGGGCCAGTGTGCTCAGTGACTACGCCTGGCATACCGGCAATGCGGCAGGCAATGATCCGGCTGTGGGCAGCCTGAAACCGAATCCATGGGAGCTTTATGATATGCACGGTTACCTATGGGAATTTGTCGCCGAGCCGAATCCGCCCGGCAGTCCCGCCAGAGAGCGCACTTCCGACAAGAACACCAAAACGACCTCCCCGACAGACGAAACGCTCAATTCCGAAGCCACGTGCATCATCCGGGGCGGCTCATGGCAGGATCATCATTCCGCGCTCACCAGCGCCTCACGCAGTTCCATTCAGGTCAGCAAACGGAGTGACGCCATCGGTTTCCGCTGCGTCATTGCTGACCCCTCCGAGGCCAGGTAGTGCGTAACCCGTCCAAATTCCTCTGAACTCCGAGAGAAAACTTTGTAGCCGGATTCGTAAGAATTCGGAAGGTATCGCACCGTTCCGAAGTCTCACGACTTCGGCTACAGAATGATTGCTTCACTGGCAAATTGCTGTCACTCTGATCAACATTCCTGCAGCATCCCGCCCACGAATCCGCCCATCGACTTAGGTCCCGCCATGAATCAGCATCGCCTTCCCCGCCGCCGGTTTCTTGCTCAGTCGTCCGCCGCTGTCACCGCTGCATTTGCGGCACCTGCCATCGTCCGAGCTGCAACGAGACAGCAGGAGTTGCAGGTCGCCGCCATCGGAGTCAACGGCATGGGCTTGTCCGATCTTTCCAGCGTGGGGTCCCACGCGAATGTGAAGTTCGTCGGATTCTGCGACATCGACGAAAGCCGCTTTGACAAGGCCGATGCGGCTTTTGCCGGAATCCCTCATTTCACCGACTATCGTCAGCTGCTGACCGAAATCAGCGAAAAGATCGACGCCGTGATTGTATCCACACCCGACCACATGCACGCTCCAATCGCCATGATGGCAATGAAAGCCGGCAAACACGTCTACTGCCAGAAACCTTTGACTCACACCGTCTGGGAATCCCGCCAGATGCGGCTGATGGCCGAAAAGATGAACGTGACGACGCAGATGGGAAACCAGATCCATTCGTACGCGGAGTACCGACTGGGAGTCCGGCTGATTCACGACGGGGTCATCGGAAAGGTCCGCGAAGTCCATTCGTGGGTCGGCGTCAAGGGACGACAATACTGCGAACGCACGGACCGACCGCCCGAGGCCCCGGTGCCTGCCGGCGTCCATTGGGATCTCTGGCTCGGTGCCGCCGCCGAGCGACCGTTCGCCGCAGACGTTTATCACCCGTTCAAATGGCGCGACTGGCAGGACTTCGGTTCCGGCGCATTAGGTGACTTCGGCTGCCATATCTTTGATCCGGTGTTCGGTGCTTTGGGGATCAGCGCACCCGCCTGCCCGCGGACCGCGCGGCCACCGCCGGCGTTCCCCGGCCGGTCGGACGGTGCCGTGTTCACCGGACGGACGACG
>JANNGQ010001030.1:0-4586 GCA_031403975.1 Planctomycetota bacterium | reverse complement strand
CAGCAGGTGAAGGACATCGTCGCCGCCGATACACGTCCGTGACCATCCGCGCAGGGGCGAATGTGCTGCTGGCGGACGAAATCAACCGCACGACACCCAGAAACCAGAGCGCATTGCTGGAAGCGATGAGCGAGCGACAGGTGTCTATTGAAGGCGTAACGCATCTGCTGCGGAACCCGTTTCTGGTCATCGCGACGCAGAATCCGTTCGAATTCGAAGGCACATATCCTCTGCCGGAAAATCAGCTCGATCGGTTCATGATGTGTCTGAGCGTGGGTTATCCGGATCGCAAATCCGAGATGGAGATTCTTCTCAGACATCGCGACGGACAACCGGTCGACGGTCTTTCCGCAGTGACGAACGCTGAGCAGGTGCTCGACCTCCAGAAGCAGGTCCAGGCCATCCGAGTCGACCAGTCGCTCGCCGAGTACATGCTGGAACTGACGGCGCGGACGCGTTCACACAACGATTTGACGCTTGGCGTCAGCACACGCGGGGCGCTGACGTTGTATCGCGCGGCTCAGGCCCTGGCGTTTGTGAACGGCCGCAGCTATGTGATTCCGGATGACATCAAAGAGGTCGCCATACCCGTGCTGGCTCATCGAGTCGTCTGCCGAGGTGTCCTGCGCGAAGGACACCGGCAACGGGCGTCACAAATCCTGAAAACGCTGCTGGACAGCGTGGCCGTGCCTGCTTAGAGCGGTTCCAGAATGGGTGTAGCGGAATTCGTGAGAGTTCCGACCTGAAGTCTCACGACTTCAGCTCCAATTTCGCGACTGCAGGGCCTCGTGTGCCGCCAGACCGGAAATAGAACCGCTCTAGCCGGATAGCGCGATCATGTTGCTGTAAGCAGTGCTTTCGCAGCGGTTCGCACGCGTTCAACAGCAGATTCGGCAAGTCCCGATAACAGAGGCAGGTGCCGTCCGGTGGCGGCAATTCCGCACAATGCTATCGCTTCATGAAGGACTCGGATCGGATTGATCTCGTTCCGCAGATTCTCCAGCGGCAGGAATTGTTTTCGAATGGTTTCCGCCGTGTCGTAGTCTTTGTCGCAGATGGCCTTCAGGATTCTCTGTGACAGCGCCGGATTCACACACACACATCCGGAGGTGAATCCGTTGAGCCGGAATCGCGTCAGATGAATCAGCGCCGGCTGCTCGCCGATTCCGCTGCAGATCAGTTTCGGATCCACGAGTGAAACCAGCCGCGACAGGAACACGTCATCGGCCGTGTCTTTCCGGACAATGGCGTACTTGATAAACGACACCAGGCCGTCTCGAACCAGTTCGGCAGCACCTTCAGGACTGATGTAGCCTTCTTCCTTGATGTACAGGACAGCTGGCCGGTTGATGGATTCGACGAATCGCCGGAAGCCGTTCATCAGTCCCGGTTCCGTCATGACGACCTTCGTCGGCAACACCATCACCGTTGGAAAGGAAGTGCTTCTCAGGATGTCGGCCTGATCCATCATCGTGCCATAGGACGGGCCGACTGAGGGAATTACGAGCGTTTCTTTCGCGGCGCTCTGCTCAAGCATTTCCAGCAGACGAGCGAACTCACTGGGCCGGGCGTGGTACAGATTCGCATTGCCGCCGTAGAGCAGCATCGAAACTCCGCCCGTTTCAATGTGACGTATGATCCTGGCGTTTTCGACGGCGCAAATCTGCTCGTCAGTGTTGCGAGCAAGTGGCGGGACAGCCAGTACGGAGTTTCGGAACTGCTCTGGCAGAAAAGTCGTCGTTTGCATCTTTGACTTTCAATCCGAGTTTGCGGAACTGGGTTCGGCAGCATAGCAGCGACGAAATGGTCTGGAAAATGCCGGACGACTCTCAGTAAGGGAAGTCGGCTGTCAAGGCAAAATGCACCGTTTCAGTTGCGATTCATCAGCGTTCATCAGCGGTTTGGAGCCACTCATGAACGCTGATCCACGTTAATACTGGGACGTAACGACTGGCGGGAACAGATTCATGTTCCTCGTTGTATGGCCGGACTGGTCAACACCAGCGAAGCAGTCAGAATACGCTGGAACGGGTCTGTGGTGATTGGCACCCCGTTTTTCCGCCGTGCCAATGAAGGGCTGTTCGTGGAAGACTATTTAGGAAAGAACATCGTCGTGGATGTGGAATCGCCGTTTGTGTATCTCGGTCGCCTGCAGGAGGTCCGGGACAAGACACTGCTGCTGAAAAACGCCGATGTCCACGATCTCCGGGATTCCACAACTTCACGCGAAGTTTACATCCGCGACGCACGGGTCCACGGTGTGCAGCCGAATCGGAAGAATGTCCAGGTTCGGCTGGCTCACGTCGTCAGCGTTTCGCTGCTGGAGGATGTGATCGAGTGACGAGAGCCGAGCGCAGGCTGCCTCAGGCCGCTGATGTGTCAATGAAACCCGCCGGGGATTCTGACCGGGGCAGTTTCAGAGTAAAAGTCGTACCTTTGCCCGGTTCACTCTCGACCCGGATGCGGCCCTGATGAGCCTCGACGATTTTGAGGCACAGTGCAAGGCCCAGGCCGGTCCCTCCCTGGCCTCGGGCATCAGGTTTCTTCGTCGTGTAGAATGATTCAAAGATGTGCGGCAATTTGTCGTGAGGAATGCCGCAGCCGGAATCGCTGACAACGACTTCCGCCCAGCCTTCAGCCGCGTTGTCGCGGACGACCAGTCGCAGACGGCCATTTTCCGTCATCGCCTGCCGCGCGTTGACGATCAGATTCATGATCAGCTGCTGGACCTGACTGGCATTGGCCAGAGCCCAGACGCTCGCCGGAGCCTGCAGATCGACCGTGATGCGGTGCATCTGCAGATCCTTCTGAACCAGCACCAGCACATCGTCGAGCAGCCGTTTCAGATCGGAGGGTTCAATGCGATCGCCGGAATGACGTGCATAAGCCAGCATCCCGGTGGTGATCTTCGCGGCCCGTTGCCCGGCGGACAGGATGCGGTCAAAGGCCTTCGTGCGAGTCTTCTCCTCGGTGTGACGCAATCCCATGCGGGCGTAGTTGATGACTGTGGTCAGGATATTGTTGAACTCATGCGTAATTGACGACGCCAGAGCTCCGACTGAACTGAGTCGCTGTGCGCGCATCAGTTCGTCTTCCAGCAGGCGGATTCGTTCCTCCAGCTCCTGAATTCGCTGGGGTTCTTCGATGCTCACATCCGACTCCATCTTTGGATCTGCCTCCGACACCCGATTGCCCTTTGGGGAGTCGACGCCGCTCCTCACAATTCTCACTGGCGTGAAGTTGCGTCGCAACACGACTGGATGACGGCGCACAGAGGCTATGCACGACCTGTCGTGTTATCGGCACAATCGTGAGTCTTCCTGCGGTACCGTACGTTGCATTCTGGAATGCATGTGCCGGTGAAGTTCAGCAGAAGCTGCCGAAGTCCGGGGCTTCCTCAATCGTTCGAGATACCTTTCGTCGAACGTCAACTTTGTGCCTTTGTCTGTTTCGAGTTCAATCTTGAGTACCGTTCTTAGGCCGCACAACCGGGAAGCGACTTCCCGGGGGCGTCGGTGAATTTCTGAGTTTCTGCGTTGACGTGGGTGCAATTCCGACCTGGTGCATCTGATGCCGTGAGTCATCAACTGTTGACGCGCCACTTACAAGTGTCAGATTCATTCACAGTTGAACGGATAATCGGCAGAAACGTTTCCAGCGTTTTCCAAATACTGAGACGACCGCAGAACAGCGTATTAGTATTCAGTACCGTTTCACACTTCAGCGCGCGGGCGATGATTGATTGCCTGATGCGGGGTGAGGTAGACAGCGGCTGGCGTTTATTGGGGAAGACTCACATGAAAAAGGCTCTCGTTCAGAGAGTTTACACGCATCGCGGGAAACGAGCCGGTGCGGCGATCGTGGAAGTTGCCGTCTGTTTTCCGGTGTTCATGTTGATCCTGCTCGGAATCATCGAATTCGGACGGGCGATGTCGATCAATCAGATGCTGAATTCCGCCGCTCGTCTGGGCTGCAGGGCCGCCATTCTTGACGGCTCTACAAACTCGGATGTTACTGAACTAGTGAGACAACACGTCGTCAGCACCGTTGGGTGCCAGCAGGACAGCGTCACGGTGACGATGGTGATTACATCCAGCCAGACGGGAAATGCTCTGACAGACGTATCGTCTGCGACCACCAGCGACCTGATTGATATCGATGTCGCAGTGCCGTTTGCGGACGTCAGTTGGACTGTCAAGCAGTGGCTTGCCGCCGCAAGTATTCGCGGTGAGTGCTCGATGCAGCACGAATAGACCCAATGGATGCTGTGCGGTCGCTCACCCGGGATCACGCAGCAGTGTGCAACCATTCCGACCGAAATCCTTTGTCACCAACGAGGTGTCTCATGAAGTATCGACTTCACATTCCTGATCGATTCTCAATGCTCAGGCGGCTCTTCAGAACTTTCAGTCTGGCAGTCGCCGGACTTCTGTGTTCGACCGACATCGCTCAGTCGACGGAACCGACACTAGTGCGGATCGAAGAGGATTGGGTCGCGCTGATCTCTGAACCGGATGCATCCACATCTTCTCCGCAGATTCTCAATTTCATTTCACCAACACAGTCAACGACAGGTGTTTTCGGAC
>JANNGQ010001029.1:0-4472 GCA_031403975.1 Planctomycetota bacterium | reverse complement strand
GGCGTAGCCATTGTCGCACTGTCCGACGGTGGACAACAGGTCCATCGACATCTCCAGCGACGGCAGCTGCGTGTCCTGGCCGATCTGCTGAGCAGCAACCTGGTCGGCGGTGATTCCAAGATAATAGTCTGTACTCTCGGTCAGCTTTGCCGTTGCGGCGCTCAGAAAGGCGGCGTTCGAAGTCGCATGAGTTCCAGGGTAAGCATTTCGCAGCTCCATATTTGTGATCGCTGTCACATAACCCCGCACGGGAGCCAGCGGGCTCAGCGTTGGCGAGAGCTCTGAGAGGTCATCGCCAGGGAGCGCCCAGCGAGTCGCGTCGCAGCCCATTGGCATGTAGATGAATCCCAGACGCCGCAAACGAGCGGGATCCGCCGGAGTGTCTGCCATCGCAGTCATGGAGGGCACCATCGCATCCAGCAATGGCAGCGAAAACGCCACTCCGACGCCGCGCAGGAATGTTCTTCGCGGCAGTGCTCTTTTCATGATGATCACGGCGTTGTCCTCATCCGGAATGGCTGACTGTTTATGATTCCGAGTATCAATGACGAGAAGCGGAAGTTGTCGGCACGGGCCTCGCGAACAATCCTGCGGATAGCCGGTGCATCGTACGATTCGACACCGCGGCCGATCGCAAAGGTCAGTAGCTTTTCGGCCATTGTACTGACAAACAATTCGGGCCGATGCAGCAATCCCTGTTCAAGTTCCGACACGTCCGTAAACTCTGCGCCGTCAGAAAAATGGCCGGAGGCGTCGATTGGCTTGTCTCCCTCCCTCTCACGCCATCGGCCAACGGCGTCGAAATTCTCCAGCGCGAAACCCAGCGGGTCCATCAGATTATGACAACTTGCACAGGCCACGTTCGCTCGATGTTCCGCCAGCCGATCCCGAACCGAGAGGCTGGCCGACACCGTCACATCTTTCAGGGCTGGGACATCTGCCGGTGGCGGTGCCGGAGGAGCCCCGATGATGTTCTTGAGAATCCAGTGGCCTCGAATCACCGGTGAGGTTCGAGTTGCATAGGAGGTTACAGTCAGGATACTTCCGTGTCGAAGCAGCCCGCCTCGCCTGCTTGAAGTGTCAAGTGCGACTCGTCGAAAGTGACTGCCATAAATGTGGGGAATGCCGTAGTGCTTCGCCAGACGCTCATTCAGAAACGTGTAGTCCGCCTTCAACAGGTCCAGCACACTTCGATCTTCATTCTGAACGCTTTCAAAGAACAGTTCTGTCTCCTGTCGGAACCCCTGACGCAGGTTCTCATCAAAGTCCGGGAACAACCGCCCATCGGGTGTCGTTGATTCCAGGTTCCTCAGATACAGCCACTGTCCGGCAAAGTTGCTCGCGAGTGACTGCGAACGGGCATCGGCAAGCATGCGGCGAGTCTGACGTTTCAGAATCTCAGGCTGACTGAGTTCTCCACGAATGGCGAGAGCCAGCAGCTCCTCGTCCGGCACACTGCTCCAAAGGAAAAACGACAAACGCGAAGCCAGTTCAACGTCACTGATTTGATAGGCCGTCTTTGGGGGAAGACCATCTGGATCCTGCTCGATCCGAAACAGAAAGTTGGGATTCACCAGAATGGATGCCAGGGCCAACTCTATGCCAGCGTCAAAACCTCCGGTCGACTGACCTTCACGAAATAAGTTCATCGGTGACTGCAGATCCGGATCATCCACGGAGCGACGATAAGCTCGACGCATCAGACTCCCGAGGATCTCTTCGGCGCAGGCAGCCTCTTCCTCCGGCGTTTTCGGCATTCGGACAAAGATGCGGCGGCGACTGGGTGAGTCCCCCGGTCCGGACGGTTCAAACGGGCCGGTGATCGACACCTGATAGATCGCAGGCGTGATCCGCGGATGTCGATGCATATTGAAGTGGGCGTTCAGGGGCTGCCGCTTCGTTTCCAGCAACGACGACGGCAGCTTCACAAACGTGACACCCAGTTGATGCGGCCCCGCTGTGACGGAGACGCGAGTCTTCAGATCCGCGTCCACCGAGTTGAAGTCTGTTCCACCTGGAGGCGGCGCGATCGTGAACGACTTCACTCGCTGACGATCGAGCAAAACCTCCAGCTCATGGGATTGGTGAAGCCCTTCAATTTCTTCGTTGCGATCTCGTGCAAGGCGAATCTGAATCTCATACTCACCATCCTGAGGAAACGTATGCGGAATGATTGCACCGCCGCGAGTTCCCATGGGAAGTCCGTTGATTTGCTCCTCCTGAGTGACGTCCGCACGAATGCGGATGGTGTCACCATCCGGAGTACCACCGACCGTCCCGACAGCCAGCCGACTGATTTTCTGTGCTGAGAAGAGATAGCGGTTGAGCAGAGTCGGCGACAGATCACCAACTGTCACATTGTCAAAGCCGTGACTCGATTCATCCGCCGGAAGCAGTGTCGCCACGTCGGCATCCAGCGCCAACAGATCGCGGAGTGCGTTTTGATACTCCGTGCGATTCAGCCGGCGAAAAGTGTCCGTGCGACCAGGTCTTGGGTGCTCAGCAGCCTCGCGGTCGAGCACTTCCTCGAGCTGTGCGATGGCTGCCTCATACGAAGATTCATCGGGTCGCAGGGCTTCCGCCGGAGGCATCTGGCGGACGCGCAGCCTGCGAACGACTTTCTCCCATGACTCTGCGTGGTCTGGTACATCGTTCAGGCTGTTGGCTTCAAGACTGAGAGAGGCCGTCTTTGTCGTGCTGTTGTGGCATTCGACACAGTAGCTGCTGACGAAAGTACGGATCGCGCCGTCTGACTGCTGCTGTGCGCTGCAGGGACGGAGTGCAATACTGAATGTCAGCAGAACCCAGGTCCATCGCAAGCGGCACATGTTCAGCAACGTCATGCCAGGGTCCCTTTACACCAAGCGCTGGAACCCTTCGTTTATGGGCCCGAAATACCGACGGTCCTCCAGTATACCCGTCTTCCTGGATCTGTCACGAGACGGAGTCCCCTGGACCGCTGCAGCCTGCTGCCGCTTTCCTCAGCCAGCCTGCTGGCGAACCTAGCGACGGGACGCTGGCCCAACAAATTCTTCGCCGACGAAGGGCTGTTCAGTCTTATCGCAGCCCACACATCGGTCGGTCAATCCTCACGAAGGTAACACCATCAACCGGAGAGCCGGACGCGGGAAATCCGCCAGTCCGGTTCGGAGGGAGGGGAGGCTCAAATCAATGGGCCTTCCCTACCCCTAGTCCATTTTCGGTCCATTGGTTTGGTGGAGTATAGGCATTCTTGCCCGTCGAATTGCCGTCGGACAAGATTGTCAAACCGACGATGGAATGTCGAAGTGGCGCAGAAGCCGTTGAACCACCGGGGCAGGCCCGGTGGCGGGGGGATTGCGGGTTATCGTTCGCCCCGCCAAGTGACGAGATGCGTGGCTTCAAGGTCGAAGTCGGGCCCGTTTTGCTGGAATCCGGCGTTGGCATGGGAGCTGTGCCGAAAAGAACAAAGGCCGCTGGAACCGCTCATGAACGCTGATGGACGCTAATCTTGAGAGCGAAGTGGGAACTACTGATAGGGGTAGGGAAGGCTCATTGATTTGAACCTCCCCTCCCTCCGAACCGGACTGGCGGATCTCCCGCATCCGGCTCTCCAGTCGGTGGTATTACCTGAAACAGGATTGACCGACTGTAGCTGTGGGGTTCAGGGGTAAGCCACAGAACAGTTGGGAGGAAACTCCCACATCAAGGACCGTCAATATGATCATACATTTCAAGTCTCCGGATGAATCTGATCACGTGTGCCAGATTCGGTCTTTAGTAGCGAGTCCGGTACAATGGGCTACCGAACATTGGCCAAAGGAGAATCGTCAACTGAAACTCTGGTCATCCACCTTCCTGCGTCCCTTCGCTCCACGGGAATTACCCCGCTTCAACGCTACTATGAACGCTCTGACTCCTGAGCAGTCAACTCTCGTTGCCCTGCCTGCTCAGGTCTCTTTGCTTACTGAATCAAACCTTCCGGACGTTCCGACTCCAACCACCCCCTGCCGCCCGAGACATCTTGAGTTTGTGTTTCATGTCTCAGTTCAACCACGGATCGCGGCCTTTCAGCAGCGACCGATCCCTCGCGAGATTCTGTATGGCACTTCGGCTTCGCCTTTAGCTAGCAGGCTCGCCGCGACAACAGGCCGAATCGAGTTCACTTGCGTTTCGGACCACCCGTTCGCCTTCCGATGCTCTCCACCCCGCCTCACGGCGACGCAGTTTCGGTCAGCTACAGTTTCAAACTCTAACCTCCTGACAGGGACTCGCACCCTGCTGATTTGATTCACTCACAAACGCACTAGCAGGCACTTTCCAAGTGCCGCAGCCATCGAAAACGGTCGAATTAGCGGACGGCACACGGCGCGTGCCTGCTACTTCTGAGGTAAAGCGAGTACCAGATGATAGGCGATCCCCGATTTCATGAAAACCACCGTGTTCATTTTCGCACAATGATCGCCGGATACGCAGCGAATGCTTGAGATGTC
>JANNGQ010001028.1:0-7656 GCA_031403975.1 Planctomycetota bacterium | reverse complement strand
TCCGTCGGCGAAGGGCATGAAGCGATGGTGCGAGTCGTGCGACACACGGCTCCTCTGATGCCGCCTGAGCAAGTGCGTTATCTGATGGGCGTCGGTTTGCCGGAAGACATTGTCGCGGCGGTCGAATGCGGTATGGACATCTTCGACTGTATCATCCCGACTCGCTACGCTCGGGAGGGCACGGTTTTCACCTGGGACGGCAAGATGAGGCTGCAGGACAAGACCTTTCGCAAGGACCGCTATCCGATCGATACGGCTTGCGAGTGCCCGACTTGTTCCGGCGGATTCAGTCGCGCGTACCTGCGGCATCTGCTGTTTGCCGATGAACCTCTGTACGGAACACTGGCGACCCTGCACAACCTGCAGTTTTATCAGGATCTGATGCGAGCGATGCGTCTTTCGATCGAAGAAAACCGGTTTGTAAAGTGGGCGGAAGACTTCCGGTGCCGGCACCTGAAGGACCGTGCATAGTCCGGACAGGCGGGAAGCCTTCGAAACCGCAGCATCAGCCGCCTCGCGCTAGCGTCAGGTTTTGTCGATATTCCCACGAAACCGGACGCTAGCGCGTGCCGGCTGATAAGCAAAGCCAGTCACCGGCTGTTTTCGCCGAAAGTCGCAGCGGCAGTCGCCGCTCAAAACTGCTGTTCCCACAGAATCCCGGAATTGCCTAAACTTCGATGAAGTCAGTCGAAGGCGGGGTTGCGGGCAAACCGCGATTTCTGCAGGGGGGCCAATGGAGGTTCAGAGCCTGCTGACTGAGCGATTCAAAAACGTGCCATCAGGGAAAGGAACCCGTCATGCACACTTTGCGATTCATGGAACTTGGCCGCGCGATCGGTGCGGCGCTGCTGACAGTCGCGATTGCGTCTTCCGCAATCGCTCAGCCCGTCTCGCGCATCAGCCGCACGGAGAGTGATTTCGACTCACTCGACCGACGGCTGGCCCCGGGTGAAATCGGCAGCATCGACGATGCACTCGGGCCGAGGTCGATTCTCGATTCCAGCCGACCGATTGATATATCAACGATCGACAAGAGCAAGCTGGCGAACCTGATGAAGGAAGCTTTCGACGAATCATCGCGGCTTTACAGTCTTTTGGATGCCGACTACCGCCGCAACCCGCAGCTGCGTTCATTGATGTCAGACCTGGTCCGGCTGCGGAGCCAGACTAACCGCGTAAATCAGGACGTGGCAGCCGGGATTTCACTGCAGACCGTTGTGATCGACTTCCGTCAGCTGGATGCCGACTGGCGCCTGTTCTCACACCGGATGTCGCAGGCCACGGGGCTGAGCAGTGCGACAAAGCAGAGCCTGGAACGGCTCGACAATCTCGACCGTCAGATCGGCAAACTGTTCAAGGTTGAACCGACTCTTGACCGTCGGAGTCTGGTGGATCAGCTGTATATCCTGGAAAACTCACTCTACACGATTGCCGACGACCTGGACCGGGATATCAACGGCAGCACGACAACTGCCCAACTGGCGAGCGGTGCCCGGAAGCTGCAACAGCAGGTGTCCCGGATCACAGAGATGGTCCTTGACAGCCAGTCATATGATCGCATCGTGAGTGAACACACCCGCTTCGAACGAACATGGACGGTTCAGATGGAGCAGCTGCGACTTGTCAACAATTCTTACGTGGCCCGCGCTGTGCAGCGCATTGTGGACGCTGACAATCAGCTGCACGTGCTGCTGTGGATTGAAGACGGGACCAGCCGGACGCAGCTGAAACAGACTGCCGATGCGCTCCTCAAGGATGTGGATGAGTTCTACAACCGGACCCCGCTGAAACTGCTGCTGGCATTCAAGAGCGCTGCAGGAGCTCTTGAGACTGCTGACAATTTCTATGGGACAGTTCAGAATTTCAAAGACAATCTCAACCGCAACGAGTCCGATGAAATGCTCGTGGACAGCTACGGCGATGTCGAACGGTACGGGACGATCTTTGTCCGCACATTCAGTGTCATGAAGAGTCAGACGGGAATTGTCGTTCTTCGCGAAATTGAAGACGGCATCGCCGCGCTGCGGTCCGAGCTCAATCTTGGCGGAACCGTCAATCAGGTGGACACACGCAGGTTGCTGCCGATTGCCGCATCTCTCGAAAACCTCGCTGATCAGCTCGACCTTGATGTGAGGAACTGGATGAGTGTTGAACGGCCGGCCTATCGGAATGAAGTGATCGCGGCATCATCGGCCTTCATCAAACGGACTCAGCGTCTGTCTCGATTGCTGGATACCGAACCGAGTCTGGCCGAGGTGCAGAAGGAAACGGACAGCCTGTATCTGGACTGGAAGGCTGTCTATGCATTTCTGGGACGATGCAATACAGCAGACCGTACCAACCTTTCGCAGGTGGCAGCTGAAGTCCGAGCGGATCTTACGGATTTGTTCAGTTCGCTGAGGCTGTGATCTGCGTTGACCGACGCCCTGCTGATTTCAGTCGGGCCAGTCCGAAGTAAGGACTGGGACAGAAATAAGTGGGGCACGATTCCATCGTGCCAAGCATCCCGGCGCGCCGGGATGCTCCACGTCCGGAAGACGACAGTTATTTCTGCGCCGGTCCTAAGTCCAACGAACAGGCTGAGCGATCTCATCGCTCAGCCTGTCTGCAGACTGCTCTCGGGACACGGACCAGGTTCACGCCATTGCCGTCTGACTTGGCGGCAGCACCCAGATCTCGCCGAATTCGACCGGTTGTTCCGCGCGGTAATCTTCGTGACGGATGAGTTCCAGAATGGCGAGAAACAGCCCGACGATTCGCGACTGCCGTTTTTCACCGTCAAAAAATGAGCTGAATGCCACTCGCCCTTCGATGCGGATCCGTTCGCGAATGCGTTCCTGAAAAACAGCCATCGGTGTTTCATCCATCCGGATGCTGACTTCGCGATCGACATGCGGCAGCCGGACAATGCGTGACAGAGCACTGACGAGATCCCACAGTTCGACCTCGCGGATGCGGTCGACGGAACGGTCCCGCGAAATAGTCGGACGATCGCTGCTGAGTCTCGGAAAACGTTCAAGCCATTCCGACGCACGTTCATCGAGCAGCTTTGCGGCTTCTTTGTATCTGCGATATTCCATCAGGCGTGAAATCAGATCACTGCCGGAGTCTCCTTCTGACTCGGACATCGGTGCAGCCGTCGAAGGCAGCACTTCGCGGCTCTTGATTTCAAGGAGCGTACTGGCCACGACCACGAAGTCGCCGATCAGATCGAAATCGAGGAACTCCAGCACGTCAATGTAGTTGAGAAAATCGTTTGTGATCTGCGACAGTGACACCGAACAGACATCGATCTCGTGCCGGCGGACGAGGAACAGCATCAGGTCCAGAGGCCCGGCAAAGTCGCCGGACTCGATGCGGTAGTCGGTGAGAATCATGGAGGCGACTCGGACATGGTTGCGATTTCGTTTAACGGCAAGCCGCAGGCGACATCGTCGCGTGGCCATGACTGATGGCTGTGCACGGAAAGAGCCATCGCCTGCGGCTTGCCGTTAAACAACGGAAACGCTCAATCAAAGTCAATGCGGCAAAAACTGCCGACGCGACGGCGACACCCTCTGTCCTTCAGCATCGTCGCCACGATCGTTATAACTGGACTGTTTTACGCAAGCTGCGACCATGAATTGTGGACTTGCCGGAACTCCCGGACCGGGTTGAGATCTGAACATGGCTATCGAGTTCAATTGTCCCTACTGCACGTCGGCGATTCGCGTCCCGGATCCATATGCCGGAAAACAGGGCCGATGTCCGAAATGTGACACGCGGCTGGTGGTGCCGATGGTCAATCGCCCCGGCAGCACGGCGCCGGTTTCTTCACCAATTGAGCCGACTCGTCTGCCTGCCACAGAACCCGGTCCGCTGCCTGTCGCTGACCATCGCGAGGACGGTGTGCTGCCGACGGAAGAATTCATCATCACAACTCCGTCGCCGATCCCGGCACTCAGCCGGAAACGACGTGGCCGACGACGCACGAGCAGGACACTGCTGATCGGTGTTCCGGTGATCGGATTTCTCGTCCTGCTGGGAGCGATTTTCTACGGAGTGCTCTCTGGTCTGCCAGATCTGAAAGGGCAACTGCCGGCACGACGGTTCGCCGAGTCATCGCTGCCCCGAACCACGATCCCCTGGTCCGAGACGGGTTTGTCAGACGAAGACCGCAAGACTCTGAAAGACTTTCTGCAGATGACTCCTGAAGTCCTCTCCAGTCAGATTCTGTCCTGCCGGCTGATCGGTGCCGATGCCGGAATTGAAGTGCAGCTGACCTCCGCACCCGACAGTCAGTGGATTGCCGTTGAAGCGTCAAAGGACAAATCACTCGCACTGTGGCTGAAACACGAACGTTCCTCACTGAATGCGCGGCGGGTGAGTGCTCTGCAGAAAACTCTGGCGTCCTACTGTCGGGACAAACTGGCACAGATCAACGGTGAATCGGTGGTGATCGACGCCGTGACCGTGAGAGACGGTATCGGTTTCAATGCCGGCGGCGGACCGCTCAGTTCTGTCGTCGATGCCGTTGCGGGAGATCTCCTCGTGCCGTGCGCCGACGAAGATGACGAGGGCACTCTGTACTTTTGCCTGCCGAAAAACACGTCCCGGTTCCGGATTCTGGGCCGGACATTTCCCGGAGGCGTGAAACCCTTTCGCGGCGAGTACACCGTCGTTGTGCCGGAGGAAACCGTCACGGCAGAATCCTCCGATCCGGCTCTGTCCGAAAGCAGCGCCACGGAACCGGAGTCTGAGGAGAAGAATATAACGCCTGAGCCGGACCAGCACCCGATCCCGAAAAACGTCACGCCAACTCCGTCAATGGGCAACCCGACAGACATGCCGAGGTCTGACTGAGCCGCCTGGCTCGTGAGATCCATTGCGGCAGATTCGGTCGCCACGCACCAACGACGGATCGTTCGATGTGCTGAAACCCTGCCAGAATCAACGTCGTTGGACGTGACGAACTGACTGCTTTTCCATTTGTGGTGAAAGGGTTCGTGACATCATTTCTTCGCCGGGCGACTCTCAAACGCGAACTGAAACCCCTCCAACTTCCTGACTGCGGTAAGGTAGGTCGTAAACGACCACATGAACGCATCTTCTCCCAGCGAGCAAGTGACAATGAAACTGCGTCCAACTGCCTGCGTCGTCACATTGCCGATGTCCTTTTCTCCGGAGACGTTCCAGCGTGCCGGATGCAAAACGTTTGCGTAGAACGGAATAATCGCAGTACACACGCCAGGCAATACTTTGTTGGCCCTGAATTCAGCGGCCAATCCGGGACTGCCTCCAGCCTGCGACTTATCCTCGCTCTGGTCCTGCATGAATTGCTGCAGCGGCTTGTCGGTAAACGTGTGATCCTTACCGGAACCAGCCAGCGAAAAGACCACTGCGTTTTCGTCAGCGCCAAACAGCAGCCTCCAGCGTGTCAAATTGAAACGATCCTGCTGAAAGCCCGAATACTCGTGGAGGACAGCACCTTCTGACTCCGCTGCCGCAAACAGTAAATGAGGGTTGTCACAATCCGCGAGGTACTCCATGAGTGCAGACTGAACTTCTGCCGGAATGGCCAACGGAATCCGAACGTCGGTTTCGATCTGTCCCGAATCGTGCTCCGTTCGCCGCAAAGCCACGTCAAGCCGCCGAGCACTCAGTATGGACTGACACGCGGCCTTCAGTTGCCCGGCAGTCGATTGATTAATCCGCCCCTGCTCACGAGCTCTGGAGATCAGCATGACTGCGCCCGCCTGCATCACGAATGCAACTTGCTCCGGAACGGAAAACGCCGCCGACAAATCAACAACCACGGATTCATCGATTGCCTCGACAAGCCTCGCCTTCATTTGTGCTGTGTCCTGAATCCATTGCTCAAGTCCCGAACCGTGTACTGCATCCACTTGAAGCGTGATCGTCGAAGCATTTGATGTCGGCGCCTTCTGAAAAGTGAATGTCAATGACTCAACATCGAACAGGCCCGTTCTGAATGCTACGAGGTACAATTCAACGAGGCCCCTCCGAAAACCATACTCCTCGGGAGATTCCAAATCGCGTTGCTGCAAAGAGGGGTTGAGTCCAACCATGATCACTTCCATCCACCGATCCCGATCGGATTTGGGAATGGCCGTCGGCATCAGCTTCAGTTCAATGGCATCCGATGGGGCAACTCCTTTGAACTGGCCATCGTAGTATGACAACCATCGGCGAATCGCGTCGGAATCGTACGGCCCTTCCGCACCGGCATTGAACACCAGGATCGACGTCATTCGACCTGGCTGCAGCAGCGTTCCGCCCGAAAACAACGTGGAATCGATGAAGCCATCAGAATCGGGTTCAAACTGGTTCCACTTCGTCTGATGAGCCTGGACGTAACGCTCCGGATTGATGCTCATCGACCAGACACAGAGAAAGACGTTCGTACGAGGCACCAATGCGTACTGTATGACAATGCCTGCGCCCGGGTCCGTGTCGTTGTTCTTGATCGCAATACCGGTTAGGTCTCTGAGATTATTGAGCAGGAAGCAGACTGTCTCATCGAGGCACTCCCATCGCTCGCGTTGTAGTATCTCATTGAGCGTTGAGAACGAGGCGGTGAAAGTCGCGAATGTGACCGGAACGTCATCGAGCAGATCCGCGTGTGGCCGCTGCTGAGGATCTCCTGACGCCGCTGACGAACACATAGCAAGCATCACGATAGCCGCGATCAACGCGCCGCCAATGCTCCTGGGGCCAGACCGAAGTGTGCAACCAGAGAATTGCCCGATCCGCTGAACCATGGCTCGATCCGAATGTGCAGCAATCCCATTTCCTGCATGCCTCATGAGACCTCGGACGTACCGAACTCTCATGGCTATCAATCGTTGGGGAAATCAGCGGCGAAGGATTTCAGACTGCCAGATTCCCTGGCATCATAACGCCCTCCGGACTCTCATGGCAGCCTGAAGGCTTGCCCAGGCCAGAATGACAGTTCCATCGGATGCGGAAGCCTATTCGTTGGCTTCTGCGGCTGCCGGCCATGTCTGGGATACACGGTCACGCAGCTGTCCGAGATAACGCACTTGTTCCGATTTTGTAATGCGTCCGTCCCAATCCATAGAGACCGAGACAGTCTCCAGAATGTCCGCGTCATTATGTTTATCCACATACCCGGGGATACTCAGCTGAAAAGTCGGCAGTGTGTTGTCAACTGCACTCCATTTGAAAAGTGCGGCCCTAATGTCACTGTCCTGGACGTGGTCGTCGATGGCTGGAACGTCGATTTTTTCGCGGACCAACATCGAGCGATAGAGGTCAGCCCAGAAAACTCTGGGATATGTGTTCGTGTAAATCCCGAACAATCGAGGCTTGATATTCTCCGCCTGTTCCAACGCCGCTTCACCTGCGACTACCGCGTCACGAATTTCAACTTCCATCGCCGCAACTTCACTAGGGGCGTACCGCGAGAGCAGAAATGCGGCACAGTGATTTTCCTGCCAAATGTTTCTGTCATCCATCGGCAGACCTGCTGCGTCGATGAAATTGCTTGACGCGGGCATCGTACGGCGGCGGGCCCCCGGTGACCACGCCAGCGAGTCGCAGGCTGTCCATGAGATTCCGGACTGACAGCCGCTCGCCGATGGTGTCCGCGGTATGCACCTGGCCGCGCGGGTCGAGGACCGCGATCCCCTTCGG
>JANNGQ010001027.1:0-2884 GCA_031403975.1 Planctomycetota bacterium | reverse complement strand
TTCCAACCCTGATTCTATCGGAACAAAGCCAGTGACTGAGCCGCCTCATTCGCTGTCTGAATCATCACGTGCGGCAGCAGACCCAGCAGCAGCACGAAGGCTGCCAGCGTCACAATAAAGGCAGATTCAAGAGACGCCAGCCTCACCGGAACCGGCCGGGCGTCCGCAGGGCGGTCATCCAGAAACATCGTTTTCAGCACTCGGATGTAGTACACGAGACTGAACACAGTATTCAGCGCTCCGAAGGCGACGACCACGTACATGAACCAATGAATCTCACCCGCCTTAAAGGCTGCGGCAAAAATCATCAGCTTACCCATGAAGCCTCCGAACGGCGGCATTCCGACCAGGCTGAACATGCAGACGAGCATTCCGATACACAACGTCGGCGATTGAGTGATCAGGCCTTTGAAACTGTCAACGTCTTCACTGAACGTGTGGTTGCGGGCAATCGCGATGATCGAAAACGCTCCCAGATTCATGAACAGATAGACCACGAGGTAGAACAGAAGTCCCTCGATCGCGCGGTTCATATCGGCCTGAGTCGAATCGGCCTGCGGGCTGTTCGCCAGTACTAACAAAGCCGACACGGCCATGACCATGTAGCCGGCGTGAGCAATCGTCGAATACGCCAGCAGCCGTTTCAGATTCGTCTGAGCATACGCCGCCAGATTGCCGAACGTGGTCGTGACGCAGGCGATGAATCCGATACCGACACCGAATGCAATCATCAGGGATTCCGTCCCCGGAGCACCTGACAGAGCGAGGCAGAAACGCACCATCAACCCGAATGCACCGGCTTTAGAAGCTACGGAAAGAAACCCGGCGACTTCCGCTGAGGCACCTTCAAACGCATCCGGGCACCAGAAATGAAACGGCACGAGCGATAGTTTGAACGCGATCCCGACCATCACCAGCAGAATTCCCAGTGACACACAGCGCAGCTCGGGATCGCTCAACCCTCCGCTTCCATTCGCTGCTGCGGTCGCTAGTCGCTCGACCAGCAGCGACATGTCTGCGGTTCCGAGAACACCGGCCACCAGACTCAGTCCGTACAGCATCACTCCTGCGGCACCAGCTCCGTAAACGACGTACTTCAGGGCTGCTTCGCTGCTCGGCTTGCGGCCTTTCAGAAAACCGACCATCGCGTAACTGGGGACGCTGGTCATTTCCACGCCGATGAACAGCATCAGAAGATTGTTCGACGTAGCCATCAGCATCATGCCGATCGTGGCACCGAACAGCAGCGTGTAAAAATCCGGGCCGTCTTCTTCGTCAGGTATCCCCGTCAGGCTCGTCAGCGCAATGGTCAGCAGCAGAAACAGGCTGAGAAACGCACGAAAGTAGACGCTGAAAAAATCGTGGATGAGTAATCCCGAGAACATCTTTTCGGATATCGGACCTGTTCCGCTTCGCAGTGCCGCATACTGCTGGTACGCCAGAAAGCAGCCGATCAATGCACCGAGTGTTGCCGTCAGGCTGGCGGGGATCAATCTGTCTGTACCGAACAATCGCATCAGCAGCAGCACCACGATCGTGGTGCTCAGGCACAGTTCCACACTGAAATGCGGAAGTGACACCCTGATTGTGTCGTTGACCAGAGTTTCGATCAGCTGAGAGAACAGCATTGCCAGACTTACCGACGAGGTTGAAACGAAGCAAAGAGCCTTAGAACCGCAACTGTCCCATTATCGCTGAGCCTGCAACTGGTTGACCTGAATCACCGATTGCCGGTAACCGGCTTCTGCGGCACTCGCCATCGACTTGACGGACGGTTCCATCATGTTGAACAGAATCGCCGGGAACACTCCGAAGAGTACAGCCAGCGCCAGCAGCACACTTGCAATTGACGTTTCACGTCCGGTGATCGGTGTCAGATCCTCGGCATGTGGCCCTTTATACTCGGCTCCCAGATAGACCCGCTGCAGTGCCCAGAGGATATAGCCGGCTGTCAGGATCACTCCCGATGCCGAGATAATCGCCAGCAGAGGATTAAAGTTCCAGGCGCTGAGCACCACAAAGATTTCACCGATGAATCCGCACAGCCCGGGAAGTCCAAGACCAGCGAAGAAGATTCCGGCAGAAAGTCCTGCATAGAGCGGCATCCTGCCCATCAGCCCACCGAATCTGTTGAGATCACGATGGTGGACTCGGTCATAGATCACGCCGACCATAAAGAACATTCCGGTGGACGAAATACCGTGGGCAATCATCTGGAACATGGCCGCATTCAGCCCCATCTGCCAGAATTGGGAGTTCATTGTTTCGCCAGGGGCTTCATTAATTTTCCAGACAGCCAGTCCCAGCAGCACATAACCCATATGGCTGACCGAGCTGTAGGCCACCAGGCGCTTGAAGTCGGTCTGAGCGAGCGCTGCGAATGCACCGTAAATGATGCTGAACACGCCGAGCGCCACCATGCCATATGCACAATACTGAGCCCCGTACGGACAGAGCGGGAATGCAATCCGGATGATGCCGTAACCTCCCATTTTCAGCAGTACACCGGCAAGAATCATGCTGATCGGAGTGGGGGCTTCGACGTGGGCATCAGGAAGCCAGGTATGGACGGGAAAGGCCGGCAGCTTGATCGCGAAGCCGATAAACAACAGTATGAACGCGGTAATCTGCATCGACGGGCTGAGCAGGTTCCCGGCCGTCGCCGCTTCAGCCAATTTGATCAGACTGAAACCGTCTGCCTGCACTTTGCTGTTGAAATAGAACATCAACATGGCGATCAGCATCAGCACGCTGCCGGCCAGCGTGTACAGGAACCACCAGGTTCTTGGGCACGTCTGCGCGGGCGGAAACGCCCATCCCGACACCGGCCAGGAGGCACACGGCCAACGTCGTCGTTGCCAGCGCGCGCGTGAGCATGTTGAAG
>JANNGQ010001026.1:0-2474 GCA_031403975.1 Planctomycetota bacterium | reverse complement strand
GAAACTCAAACTGCCGATCTGTCCGGCTCCGGCCAGTAACACATCGTCATCACCGCCGAAGTTGAACGTCGTCGCAACAGTGCCGTTGTTGATCAGAATGTCATCATCCGCCCCGCCGCGAAATGTCAGAGTCGCGATGCTGCCAAGGTTTGCAAAAATGTCATCGCCATCGTCGCCGCCGAAATTCAGCGCTCCGACTGTTCCGGGAGTGGCCAGCAGAATATCGTCATCGCCGCCGAAGTTGAGCGTCGTCGGGCTCATGCCGTTGTTGACAAAGATGTCGTCATCGGCTCCACCGTTAAATGTCAGTGCCGAGATGGTCCCGCTGTTCAGCAGCGCATCAACACCGTCGTCCCCGCCGAAACTGAGATTGCTCAGCACTATGCCACGGTTCTGAAGGATGTCGTCGTCGGCACCGCCGCCGAAATTCAGGCCGGTGATCGTGCCCAGATTGATCAGACTGTCCGTACCGTCGTCACCTCCGAAGTTCAGATTGCTGATGTCGATCCCGGTCGCCGTCAGGACGTCGTCGTCCGCACCGCCTGCGAAGACAGCGTTCGTCGTACCGGCCTTCGCGGTCAGCTGATCATCACCCACGCCTCCATAGACCGTCGCACCGGAGGCTCCGGTAAGATTGTCTGCGAAACCACTGCCAACCAGTTCGCCGAAAGTGCCTCTGACAGTGACAAAATGTGTACCGGGCTGCGATCCGGAAACATCCTGCTGAATGAACTGAGTGCTGGTGATCAGGCTGAGGTCATAATTCACACCTGAGTCGTCACCATAGTCGGCCAGCGAAAAATCCAGGGCGTTCAGTCCGCTGTCATCCTGCACTGTCAGGATGCTGTTGGGCTTCAGCCGATAACGATCGTTACCCGCCTGATTGGCCGTTGGCGGTAACGTCAGTCCGACCGGAACATCAATGGGAGTCGGCAGCGCAGCGGGCTGAACGATATTCGCCAGATCGTTGCCGTCGCGAAGAATGTAGATATCGTTCCCGCTGCCGCCAAACAGGAAGTCCTTGCCGAATCCGCCGTCCAGAGTCAGTGAATAATTCGGATTGGAGACCTGCGTTCCGTCGACGAAATCGATGCCGTTCAGCCCAAGCGCCAGAAGTTTCGTGGTACCCGCGATCTCGAACGTACCGTTGGTAATCAAAATGCTGTCGTCGCCGCTGGTGCCGACAAGCAGTGTCGTCGCAAAAATGCCCATGCCAGCGTCGTCATCGGTGACCTGCAGTGTCACGCGCCACAAAGCACCTGGAGACGTCGAACGATTGACCACAAACGACGATCCGCCACCTGTCTGTGCCGGTATCGAGCCTCCGACCGCCTCAGCACTCCAGAAATATGCGAACGTGTCGTCAAATCCGGGATCGAAGACGTCAGCGAACAGACCAATCAGCAAGGGGTTGGAGTTGTTCTGATCCGGGGTGATCGAAACCACCGGAGCCACGTTGTTGACCTTCTGCTGCAGCGTGACCGAACCGCTTCCCGCGTCGTCATCGGTGACCGTCACGGTGATTGGAAACTCCTGATTGAGCCCGAGTCCATTGTCACCGAATGTATGAGTCGCGGTAAATGTGCGCGTGGTGGCGTTAACGACAGCCTGAGAAGGCAGGGAACCGTCACCCCAGTTGACAGTCACCGTATGTCGATCATCCGGCGACACATCCAGATACTGCCCGGACAGACTGACGCTGCGGCCTTCCTGAATCGTCACGCCGCCGGTCGAGAGCGTCACCGTGCCCAGGGTCGGTGCGACGTTCACGACATTCACCGATGTCGTCGCTGATCCACTGGACGCCGGCGAATCCGAATCTGACACGTTGACGGTGATCGTATACGCAGCCGTCCCGGGGGCATCATCGGTGTATCGATGACTCAGACCTCCAAAGGAAAGTACTCCTGCCGCCAGATCAATCGTTGACACAGACGATCCGTCGCCCCAATTCACGGTCACACGGTGTTCATCGAAAACACCCGGGTCAATAAACGAACCAGAGAGCGACACAACGCCACTGTTCTCATCGAATCCAGTCAACGATGGAGTCACTGATGTCGTCACAACAACATTCGACGGAATCACATTGGTGACTCCCACGATCTGAGTCGACGAGGCCGGAGCATCCGGTTCATCATCATCCGCCACTTCCAGTGTAATCGTGTACTGATCCGGCCCGATGCTCGGATCGTCGGTATAAGTGTGTGTCAGCTGCGACTGGATCAGTGCCAGTTGTAACGGAGTCAGATCTGACAGGCTGCGGGCTCCCTGCGGCAGCGTGACCAGCGATTCCGTCCCGTCGCCCCAGTTGACTCTGACAGTGTGAATATCCACCAGACCCACATCGGTGAAGGTCAGACTATTCAGCGAGACGGACTGACCTTCGGAGATACTGGTGCTGCTGAATGCAGCATTCAGATTCGACGGCCGGACGTTGCGGATTTCTTCCAGGAACAGACCCAGCGGACTCG
>JANNGQ010001025.1:0-3734 GCA_031403975.1 Planctomycetota bacterium | reverse complement strand
AGAAATCGCTCGGCCATGTGCCAGGCATGGGAGTGATACCGCCATTCCGTGGTGACAACCGCGAGGCGCTTGCGCTGCACCGATGCCGCTTCCATCGCAATCAACCGGGGACCAAGGACCCGGGGACCAAGGGCCAGCCCGGCGCCTATTGTGCTGAGGAACGACCTTCGTGTAGTCATGTCGCGAGCTTTCAGATGAGTCCGGCGATCGGCTCGCCATGGTAAATGTGGTGCGGTCGGGCGACGTTCGTGCTGAGCCGCAACCCCGTGACATTGTCCCGCGAAGACGGTAGGCTGCCAGCCGCTCCGCGAACGCAGATGATACCGTCAGTTCCGGAACCTGCGAACCGGAAACGTTCAACGCTCGGTCTGTCGGAACGCATCCCGGGAGCCGCATCGACAACAATTCGTTCGGGACAGGAGAGTGTGACGATGAGTAACGGGCAGCAATCAGATCCTGGCCGAGGAAACGATTGGCCTGTCCGCATTTGCGGCGGGGTCGGGGCCGGTGCCGGCATGGCCCTTAGCTGGCTGATCATGTATTTGGCCGGACAGAGCGGGTTCTGGAGGGGCCTGGTCGGTTCCATGGTCGGAGTCTTCGCCGGGATGGTCCTCGGGCGACTCGCTGGTGCGTCGTTATTCCGTCGGCCGCCCGGTAACGGGCCTCGTGCTTAACACATCGCTGCCACGGACATGTTCCACAGGCTGATCGTCAACGGGTCTTGGCCAGGTTCGGCTGCGGTTGATTCGCATCTTTTTCTGAGCCGCCTCAACCAGTTGCAGCGGTGTGATGCCGGCTCGCCGCGCCGCATCAAGAATCAGCAGGAAGCAATCGGCGTACTCTTCTTCGTTCGTCGGTGCCTCCTGAGTTTCGCGGGCTTCCCGCTCAAGGTGCCGCAATGCACCAAGCGGTCCGCGTTCCTGATCGGTGCCGAAAGTTGCCTGAGACCACTGCGACTGGTCCTGCACGAGCGCCTCGAACCTTGTTGCGAATTCGATCAGTGTGTTCATATGGCTGATGTGCCCGTCCGAGTTGTGGAAGCTGGCGATGCCGGAACACGCCGGCGAGGCTTCGCCTCATGGCAGCTGTGGATTGTAGTGAGGAGCAGCGTGTGTTGGACATCGGGGCCGATGTCAGCCGCGGTCTGCTACCAAAATACGTTCTGGAGCGGCCAGTCTCGAAGGAGATTTGGGAAAGGATGCACTCACTCAGGCTCTGGCGAGCCGCGCTATGGGCTGAGTGGAAGCCTCGCTGGACCGGGACAAACGACGCAGTGGACACGTCCGGTGTTTCTTTGAGTGCCGTTGGCGGGTAATATAGTGGGTGAGGGAATCATCGTGAACGATTTGAAATGCGTCAGATGCTGAAGACGCCCGTTCATCTTCCGGCGCGCCGGGATCGGCCAGCGTCTCCCTCCGGCCGGAGGGAGACGGGTTTTGGCGAAAGCGTGGAATCTTTCCACCAGGAATCCTTCGCGACGTTGCGGGCAAGGGACAGTGGTCTTTTGCCTGGGACTGCAATTCAGGGAGAACGGCATGGTTTTGCGCAGGCGGATAGCGTCAGTGATCATCGGCTGCGGGGTCGCGATTTTGACGACAGGTCCTGCGTCCGCTGGATTTACCTCTTTGAGATCCTCTGTTGATGATCGCAAAACCTCATCGACGAATTCTGAAAAGAGTGACTCCCGGATAACTGCGGCCTTCGCCCGGATGCCACAGGATCAGATTCAGAGCCTGCTCCTGCAATGGCTGGCTCGCGCTAAGGTGGATGCCGAGTTGGCGAAGGACGTCACGGCCCATTGGGCTGACCGGGAACAGGTTCAGGCGCTTTCGGCGGAGCAGACACTGGATCGTCTGATCGTTACGTTTGCGATGGCTGATGACATGGTGCGGAAGCTTGTGACGTCGAGCCGATCGACGGGAACTCATATTTCGCTCAACTTTGAAGGTGCGAGATCTGATCCATTCTTCCGGGACCATGTGCAGCTATATCAGGCTCGCTGGCTGACTCAGCATCGGTTCTATGACGAAGGGTTGGTGATTCTGGAAGCTCTCGATCCGGAAACCGTCGTCGATCCTGCCAGCCTGTTTTTCTATCGCGCCGTGTGTCGGCTGAAACTGCTCAAGACTGCGGAAGCGGGTGACGACCTCACGCTGCTCCTGAACAGTACACTGGATGTTCCGCCCAGGTTTCGTTCGGTGGCATTGCTGATGCAGGGAGAGGCGGGGCTGATTTCGGAGGGTCTGCCACAGGTCGCACGGCTGATGTCCGATGTGCAGCGCCGGCTGGATCTGGGGAACTCGAACGAACCGGTTCAGAAGCGGGAAGACGAAGTGATCGCCGCACTGGACAAATTGCTCGAAACCATGAAAAAACAGCAACAGAAACCTGACGGAGAAGGCGGCGGCAGCGGGCAGTCGAATCAACCCGGGGAACAGGCGGCAGACACCAGCACGATCAAGGGCTCCGCTGCGGCTGGCGACGCTGATCGAAAAGACCTGACGGAAAACGGCAGCTGGGGGATGCTGGACAAGGAGGCCGAAACCAAGGCTCGGGAACTTATCCGCCAGCAGTTCCCGCCGAATTTCCTTGACGCCATCAGCCGGTATACTCGCAAGATTGCGGAACAAAAGAAGTAGGCAGTGTGATGACGTCGCCAGCATGAATGATGAAACAATCCGAGAGATTGTTGGCCCGCCGTTCCGTCGACGGGCATTGTGTTCACCGGTGCGAACATCATTCGAGCCGAGATAACGGAGTTACAGATTTCATGAAACTCTTTTCCCTGCTGGCTCTGTTGCTGGCTCCCACTGAAGCGAAAGTGTCGATGCTCGACGGGCAGACCCGGACGGGGCAGGTGACGACCGTCTCGGTCTCTGAACTTTCGATCCGGGAGAACGGAACCGACGCAAAGATCCCGCTCTCGGATGTGATGACGATTGAGTTTTTGTCGGTGGCTACGATGCCGACGACTGAAACACAATTACTCCTGATGAAGGACGGTTCACGACTGTCTGCATCAACGATTGCCCGCACGGCCAGGAGTATCACCGCTGAGTCTGCATGGCTGGGACGGGTCGAACTCGGCACGGACACTGTTGATGCCATCCGACTGCAGGCCGAGGATGCAGCGTTCTCACAGCAGTGGGCCACGTTCCTCAGACGAGAGTCCGAGAAAGATCTGCTGATCGTCGCCAAGCGGGACGGCACAGGACTGGATTTTCTGGCTGGAGTTGTCAGCACGGTCAGCAGCGAGAAGATTGAATTCCTGCTGGACGGTGAAGCGGTTCCGGTGCCGGCCGCACGAGTGTATGGAATTGTTTTCGGCAAACCGCCTTCGTCGCCGGATTCCCGCCCATCCGAGGCCGGGATTCGGCTTTTGAGTTCCGCGGGTGACATCGTGTCGGTGAAGACACTGACTCTGGACGCTGACCAGCTGCAGATCGAGTCCGCTTGGGGGCAGACTATGAATGTTCCGATGGACCGGCTGCAGAAAATCGATCTGAGCAGCGGCCGGATTCAGTATCTTTCGGAACTCGCCGCCATCGAAGAACGCTTTGACGGAGTTGATCCGGAGAACAGTCTGCTTGCCGGTTTGATTGACAAAGATCAGCAGCGACTGCTCTTCGGACCTCGCCGGGATACCACGATCGAACGTCAGTCGAAGCTGCGGCTTCGAGGCCGAGAATTCGAACGGGGTCTGTGTATTCATTCCAGGACTGAGATCACATGGG
>JANNGQ010001024.1:0-3334 GCA_031403975.1 Planctomycetota bacterium | reverse complement strand
CCGTTGGGCAGGATGTAATCAAACGCGCTGATTCGGTCCGAGGCGACGAACAGCAGCCGGTCTCCGAAGTCATAAATGTCCCGGACTTTTCCCCGGCGAACAGGAATTCCGGGGATCGAACTCTTGAGCAGGACAGTCATCGAAGGTCTTGTGTTGCTGGACAGCAGGGACAGAAACGAGGGGCTGCGAGTCTATCGGTCGACGTGCGTTTGAACAATGATCCCGTGTGTGCCTAGACTGTTGCGGGGGAGAGACCGGAAGCGTCCCGTGGAGATGATTCGACGCGACGAGTGAAAGGTCGCATCTCGTTGTGAGTTCCGATTCGTTCGGGGAGTTGCATGGGGGTCATTCAGTTTCGCGTTGAGCGCCCGGATCTGCTGTCCGCCGCGTCAGATCTGTCGCTGGTCGACTTTCTGATGTACGACGGTCGTGTTATTCCTGCGCTGGCGACTCTGCATGGAAATCTGCTGCGCTGCGATCGAAAACAGTCCGAGAGCGGACAAATGCGGCTCCTGTGGCCTCGTTTCGACGGCCGCTGTCAGGTTGTGCAGACGACCAGTCTTCGCGAACAGACTTCTGAGTACAGTCTGGAAGTGGAGCTCGCGCGAGGACAGCTGTCGCGGCTGCGGAATCAATTCAACGCATGGTACGGAGCCGGGCTGCAGTCGTCGTCCCAGCTGGATCAGCTGATCGAGGATTCACACCGTTCCTTTCGGGCGGCAGTTCTGCGGACCGAAGCGCCGGAACTTTCCGGCAGTGCAGCGTTGCTGTCGATGGATCTTTCAGCACGCGCCACTGAGTTGCTGTGCCAGCACTACACGGAACAACGGCTGGGATACCGCCGCACGCGCGCGACGCATCTGCCGGTGTTCCTGGGCTGTCACCTCAAGGACATTCCGGCGGATCAGATTGCCTATCGCAGCGCGTTCAATGCGGTGCAGCTGGATACAGGCTGGGAATCGCTGGAAAAAGATGACGGGGAATACGATTGGGAGCTGCTGGATCAGATGGTCACGTGGGCTCAGGAACAGCGATTGTTCATCGTCGGAGGACCCTTGGTGGATCTGTCTCAGGATCGTCTGCCCGCCTGGCTGCGGAACTGGACCGGAGATCTGCTGAATCTACAGAGCTTCACAGCAGATTTCGTCGAGACGGTGGTAGGCCGCTATGTGGGACGCATCCGCCACTGGGAAGTGGTGACTGGTGCGAACCGCGGCGGAGTTGCCGAGTTGGATGAAGAGCAGCGGCTGAATCTGGTGGCCCATATCGTGGAAGCCGCGAGGCAGGTCGATGAACACATCCAGATCAGCCTGCGGATCGTCCAGCCGTGGGGTGAGTATCTGAGTCAGACGAGAAATCGACTGTCGCCGATTCAGTTCATCGACACACTTCGCCGGTGCGGAGTCCGCCTGGCAGAGATCAACCTGGAGATCCGTGTCGGCCAAAGTCCCGGGGCGAGTCTCTGGCGCGACGGGCTCAGCCTGTCGCAGTTACTGGACCAGTGGGCTCTGCTGCAGATGCCGATCAACGTGATGCTGACGGTTCCGTCCGCTCCGGCCGGAAACGAACGTGAGTTTGAAATGACTCAGGTTCGCTGGCTGCGGGAGACGATCCTGACATGTCTCGCCAAGGAGCGAGTCGTCGGGATCTACTGCATGAACTGGAATGAACAGAGCCTGGCGGAAATCAACACTTCTCTGGTGGATGAGAATGGCAAAGCCCACCCGACACTGACGCTGCTGCATCAGCTGTCGGATGAGTACTGGGCCTAGAGCGGGATTCCGCTGCAACCGCTTTAAGTCTCGCCTGGAGCGGTTCCCATACTGTCAGCGGGGTCCAGGAGCAGGTCCCGATACAATCGGATTCGAACCGTTTTCCAGCGTCGACCCAGTGACCTGAGCGGAAGTCCGAGCAGTTCGGAGGTTTCGCCCATCGTCAATCCCTGGTACCACAACAGGTCGAAGAGCGACCGGTCTGACTCCGGAAGTTTCTCGACATACTCATGAAACTCCGTCCACTGGCTCAGTTTCTGCGGATCAGATGAATCTTCAATGAACTCCTGATGTTCAGGACGCCCGGCGATCCGTTCACCGACCGACGACGACGACGACGGTGTCTCGACCGCGGTCGAGCTGCGTTGTCCGAAGTGGTGACGTGACAGATCGATCAGTTCACGGCGAATCAGGCAGGCGGCGAGACGAAAATAATCGACGGGCGTTTCGGGCTGATGGTCGGCCAGACATTTCCAGAGTCGCATCACGGAATTCTGCAGCAAATCATCAGTGTCCTCAAAACGCCGAACCGTCGGAATATCGTTCAGAATCCTGCGAGACAGCAGCCTGAGTCGCCTCATTGAGATTTCGAGCAGTTCGCGCCGTGCGGCATCGTCGCCAGCCTGATGCCGTTCCAGCCAGTGGCGAACTGCGATCATCGAATCGCCTGCAGAGGGTTCGGGGGCAGTGGCCATGCGAGCGTTTTCCTGAAATATCTGGCCGAGGTCACAGCCGACTTTCGATGGTGTTGCCGGGGGGCTATCGTAACAGATCGAGCACACGGTGAAATCCTGATGTCATGGGAGATTCGGTTCGCCTCATCATCCTGCAAAGTGCATCATCCCGCCGCGTCGACTGTCGTGTAAAGCGTAAGGAATTCTCATGAGGGCCGCTGTGAAACCGACGACGCTGGATGACCTGCTCTCCATCTGGGAAGACCGCAAGGAAGCCGGTACACCGTTGTCCCCGGAGCAGCTCTGTTCGGAATGCCCGGAACTGCTGGAAGAATTTCGCTGGCACGTCAAGGCTCTGGAGGCCGTTGAATCTCGGTTTGGATTGTCGACCGACAACATCGCCGTGTCGACTCCCGGGCATGGCGGGAATTGCGCAGAACAGCCACCAACGGTTGTCCGGATGTCGTCGGAATTCGTTGTCGAGAAACTGCATGCCTCGGGCGGACTGGGAGCCGTCTACCTTGCACACGACCCGGTCCTGAAGCGGCGCGTGGCTCTGAAGTTTCCCCGGCAAATCCGTCAGTCGAGTGCAGCCCGCGCGCGGTTTGAGCGGGAAGCCCACATTACCAGTCAGCTGGATCATCCGGGCGTTGTTCCGGTTCATGCCATCAGCACGAATGACAGGGGGCCCTTGTGCTATGCCACTCGGTTTGTCGAAGGGATGACGCTGCGGGACGCGATCCGTCAGTTTCATGAGTCTGCGGCACTGACGACCGGCGTCGAGTTTCGCCAACTGTTGCAGCGGTTCGTCACGGTCTGCAATATTGTGGCCTACGCTCATGACCGAAGGATTATTCATCGGGACATTAAGCCGGCCAACATTCTGCT
>JANNGQ010001023.1:0-6728 GCA_031403975.1 Planctomycetota bacterium | reverse complement strand
TCTTCCTGTTCGATCAGTGCGTACTCTTCCTGCAGCCGGTCGTTCGGGTTCGACTGCCAGTAGCGCGTATCGCCGCCGTCAGTTCGCGTGAGCGTACCGTAGGTGAAGGCTGCCATCTGGTAGAACTCTTTCTGAGTCCAGCGGTCGAACGGATGGTCGTGACACTGAGCACAGCCGATGCGGGTCCCGAGGAAGATCCGGACAGTATTGTTCATATTGTCCAGCGGCATGTTGGCATCCCGCTGATAATAGCCAGTTGCCGCGTTGTTCCAGATCAGCCCTTCCGCTGTCAGCATTTCGCGGACGATTCTGTCCCACGGCTTGCTTTCCGCCAGAGACTGTTTGATCCACTGCCGGTAGGACTCACCCCGGACTGTTCCGTGCAGATTGTCGGTATAGCGAAGCACGTCGGCCCAGTAATTGAAGTTGTGACTGGCGTAACCATCGCTGCTGAGCAGTTCGTCGATCAGGACCGACCGCTTGTCAGGTTCCGACGTGCCGAGGAACTTTCGAGTCTCCTGGTAACCGGGAATTGTCCCCGTGACATCCAGATAAATGCGTCTCAGGAACTGAGCATCAGAAGTTCGCGGATTGGGCTGGACACTGTGTTTCGCGTAGCCGGCCAGAACCAGGCGGTCAATTTCCTTCGCTGACCGCAGCATCTGCAACCGATTGCCCGGAGCTACCGGCTTTGACTTCACTGCGAATCGCGCGGGCTCTTCCTTCTTGTCTTTCTTGTCCCTGTCGGATTTCTTTGGTGATGTTGAAGCCGTCAGCTCTTTGAACTTCGACTGGTCTGCCGAGGCTTCACGCGTCAGTCCCAACTTCCTGAGCGCCTGGCTGCGTCCGGAGTAGGCCACCGCGAGAGAAGGCTCCAGCTCAATGGCCTTTGAAAAATCCTCACGAGCCTGTTCGAAGGCGGCCTTGCCGATCTGAGCGTAACCGCGATAACAGTAGGCGCCGGAATGTTTTCCCTGCAGTCGGATGGTTTCGCTGAAACTGGCAATTGCCTGATCAAAACTGCTCTGATCCAGTAACGCGAGACCTTTCTGAAAATGAGCCTTCGCGAAGTGAGGACTGGCCTTGATTGCGCGGTCCAGATCGGCCATGGCTTTCGGCAGATCACGCTGCAGTCCAAAGAGGTAGGCCCGATCACAGAGCGCTTCCGCCATGTCCGGATTCAGAGCGAGCGCCTGTTCGAGATCCTTCGCTGCTTTCTGCGCGTCACCTTTGGCGGCATGCGCAGCCGACCGGCGCTGGAATGCTTCGGCAAGTCGGGGATTCAGCTCCAGCGCCTTGTTTTCGTCGGACAGGGCCTGATCGGCGTTGCCCCTGGCTCCGTAGGCATAACCCCGGATGCTGTAAGCCTCGGCAGACCTGGCATCAGCCGCGATCGCGCGATCTGCGCTCTGGATCGCTTTGTCGTACTGCTGCCTGGCGATGTAAGCCACCGCTCGGTTGTTATGTGCGACAACGTGGTCCCCTTTTTCGAGCAATGCAAAGTACGCGCTGTCGACCGCGGTCAGATACTCACCTTTCTGATACAGCGAGCGTGAACGATGAGCATACGCGTCAGCTCGGTTGACGAGAGTCGCTGGTTCGCGGCCAGTCACCGCTGTGACGAGATCAAACTCCCTGATGGCGTTGTCATATTCGCCTTTGCCGTTGAATGCTATTCCTCGTGTCACCTGAGCCGCGGCAAATGCGGCGTCGAGGGCCAATGCTTTGTCGCTCTCCTGTATGGCGAGATCCCAGTTGGAGCTTTCGAGATACTTGTGAGCTTGTGCGATCAGCGCTTCAAGCTGTTGCGTCTTTGGATCCCTGGGAGGAGCGGCAGCCGGCGTTGCCTGGAATGCAGCGAGTTCCCCGGCGAGTGCAAAGGTGACGAGCAGTACCGTAGTGACAATCGCAACACGAGGCGAAACACGAACATACGGAAATCTGACAGACGCCGTCATCTTTGGCCCCCAGACCAGGTTGCGGTTGCTCGATGAATTCTGCGATCGGTTCTGCCAGTCCGGAACCAGTCCGGAACAGGCACCCGGACTCTAATTCTGAGTTTCACCGTCCGCCAGTGTATTGCCGGTCAAACGTGCATGAATGCAGCGTTCGAACCGGTCGAGCGAGGGAATCCCGCATTCCTGAGCTGCCAGCCTTCGATTTCACATTCGGAAAGAGACCCAGGGGGCCTCCCGGAAAAATGCTGCTGTTCCGGGCGGCATCCCCGTTTCGGAGAAGTGACCTCGGTCGCTTATGCTTGTCGGTTCGAGCGCATCCGGACGATGGTGTTTGTATCATTATATGTTGAGTGCAGCCGTCCGCGTCGTTTGCGTCTGCAGTTTTCAGACGAAGCCGCATGCTTCGGAATCCAGCATGACTCTTGATATTTCCGCCTGCCTGACTCGGTACGAAGGGCATGGCGTGACGTTTGAATTCCCGGATATCTGGGAGCTGACTGAAGACGTCGAGGACAAAGATGTACTGCTCACAATCCGGGCAGACTCTGTGTCCTTCTGGGCTCTCCGGATTCTGTCCGAGCGCCCGCGCGCGGATGAAGTGATTCAGGCCTGTGTGGACGCGGTCCAGGACGAGTATGAAGATGTCGAAGTTCTGGAATCCCGCGGTATGCTGGCAGCGTTGCCTGCGTCTTGCCGGGAACTGGGGTTTACCTGTTTCGAACTGCTGAACTCAGTTTCGTTCACGTGTGTCCGGGCAACAGAAATGACTCTGCTCGCATGGTGGCAAGGTACGGATCATGAGCTGACTGAAATCCGTGTGATATTTGAAAGGATGACTCAGTCTGTCAGAATCGCGGCACAGTCCGATCGGTGAATGAGGCAACATTGTCGCAGCGATCAGGCAAGACACGTTCACACTTATGAAATCTCCGATCACACTTCCGACATCTTCCGAGTTTCAGACACTGGCCGGCCAGGCCAGGTTTGTTCCTGTCTACCGGCAACTGACGTCGGACACACTGACGCCCGTCACGGCGTATCAGAGGATTGCCAACGGGCCGTGGGCGTTTCTGTTTGAGAGCGTCGTCGGCGGCGAGCGAATCGGCCGGTACACGTTTGTGGGCAGCAGTCCGTTTCTGACACTGACAGCGCATGGACAGCATGTCGTGATCGAACACATCGGGGGCGAGCGACGTGAGATCCGAAGCGAAGACCCATTGAAAGAACTGGATTCGCTGATCGCTCGGTATAGTTCGGTGTCGATCCCCGCACTGCCCCGTTTCTGCGGCGGTGCCGTTGGATTTGCCGGTTACGACGTGATTCGCTACACCGAGAACCTGCCCAACGTGCCCCAGGATGACCGGAAGCTGCCCGACCTGAGCTTTGCGTTCTACGACGCCATGGTGGTCTTTGATCATATCCGGAAAGTGGTATTGGTTGTGGCACTGGCTGACATGTCAGGGAGTGACCACGAAGAAGCCCGTGCGCGTGCAGAGGAACGCCTGGATGTCCTGTGCCGACAGCTGAGTTTCAGCAGCGGCGATGTTGAGCTGACGGATATTGACCTCACCGTTGAACCTTCGCGTGAAATCCGCTCGAACTTCACGGAACCGCAGTTTCACGCGGCGATTGAACGCTGCCGTGAGTTCATCAGGGCCGGCGATATCTTTCAGGTTGTCATCAGTCAGCGACTCGAGTATCCCAGCGCTGCCCAGCCACTGGATGTCTACCGCGCGCTGCGGATGGTGAATCCCAGTCCGTTCATGTTTCTGCTGCGGACACCGCACGTCGACCTCGTCGGCAGCTCGCCCGAGATCATGGTGCGTGTCGAAGACGGCGAGGCCACGATACGACCGCTCGCCGGAACGCGCCCGCGCGGGAAAACTCCTCAGGAGGACCGCGAGCTGGCTGAAGAACTGCTCGCCGATCCCAAAGAACGGGCCGAACATGTCATGCTGATTGATCTGGCCCGCAACGATATCGGCCGCGTGGCGGACTACGGTTCAGTGTCATTGACCGATGTCATGGTCGTCGAGCGTTACAGTCACGTCATGCACATCACATCGAATGTTTCCGGTCAGCTTCGGAAAGGGCTGACCGCCATTGAAGCTCTGCGGGCGGGATTACCGGCTGGCACTGTGTCAGGGGCTCCCAAGGTCCGGGCGATGGAGATCATTGATGAAATCGAACCATTGAAGCGAGGCCCGTACGGAGGTGCCGTGGGATACATCGATTTTACGGGCAACATGGATACATGCATCGCTCTGCGGACACTGGTGATGAAGGACGGAATCATCTTCATTCAGGCCGGTGCCGGGATCGTCGCCGACAGTGTGCCGGAACAGGAGTACCAGGAAACTCTGAACAAGGCCCGTGCCATGCTGAAGGCCATTCACATCGCTGAAACTCAGCTTCTGCCGGAGGCCGAATGACGTCCGCCTGGCAGGTTCTGAAGGGCCATCAGGAGCAGCGAGCCGTCTTTGAACGATCCCTGCAGCGAGGCCGGCTGTCCCATGCCTATGTGCTCACCGGGCCGGAGGGGATCGGGAAGCGGAAGTTCGCTCGTTTGCTGGCTCAGTCGATGTTCTGCCGGCAACGTGAACCCGATCAGATCGAAGCCTGTGACGAATGCCGGGCCTGCCGCAGCTTCAATGCCGGAACATGGCCCGATTTTATTGAGGTGGGTCTGCCCTCCGGCAAGACGGAAATCCCGATCGCGCTGATCGTCGGCGAAACTGACAAGCGGGGCCGTGAGGGGCTGTGCTTCGAACTGGCGATGGCCGCTCAGGCCTCTGATCGTCGTGTGGCCCTGATCGATGACGCCCACCGCATGAACGCTGATGGTGCAAATGCCCTGCTGAAGACGCTTGAAGAGCCCCCCGCGAAGGCACTCATTCTGCTGATCTGCGACAACCCGGATTCGCTGCTGCCGACGATTCGTTCTCGCTGCCAGGTTGTACGATTTTTCCCCCTGACCGAAAGTGATGTTCGCGATGTTCTTCTGACTGAGCAACTGACGGAATCAGCTGATGAAGCAGCGACAGTCGCAGCCATGGCGGAAGGCAGCATCACCCTGGCGCAGCAACTCCTGAATCCGGATCTGAGACAGTTGCGGGAACTCGTCAGCCGGCAATTGGAACAGCTCGATCAGATGAAGCCGCTGGAAGTCTCACGCCAGGTGGCTGATGAACTGGAGCGAATCTCATCCGGAACCGAAGACCTGCGTCGGAATGGCCGTTGGCTGCTGCGATTCGTCGCGGAAGTTGTGAATGCCCGTCTGCGGCGGCTGATGTCGGGAGATTTCAATGATCCGCTTCTGCAGCGGTTCGGAATTCGTTCCGGCGTGGACCTGCTCGCGCCGCTGCTGGAACGAGTGATCACCGCGTCGCATCACATTGAAGGCAACTCGCCCGTACGGCTCGTACTGGAAGCCATGTTCGACGACATCGCCAGGCAGTTGCGGCTGGGACCAATCTCCGCTCGCTGAGGCATCGTCGTTGGTTTGCGCGGCTACTGTTGGCCCGCCGCTCCGCCGGCGGTGCACTGTCGAAATCAGCAGTCGTCCGGCTTCTGAGGATTCCAGGTGAGACTCCCGGATGCGCTGCCATGCAGGAACGATGACCGGCGAATCCGCTGCCGATGCGTCCGCAGAGTTGAATGCGAAAAGCAGGGAGAGTGTTGCTGAGAACGCGGATCGAACTTGATTCGGCAGAAATGTCGTGATGTTCATGCGGTGCGATATCGACAAAAGGAACACGGTCATCCAATACGCCGTCAAGGAATGCGAACGCTATCCGGAACAGGATCCTGGGTGAATCCCGCGACGTCGGATTCGAGTGGCTGGTCGCGTAACAATCCTCCTTACTGCCGGTCCGCCTGACTTCGGCAAGTGCGTCATCGTCGGCATCGACTCCCACACGGCCGGAATGGTCGGCGCAAATGTCCGCCCGGATGGAAATCCCGCTGACCAATGGTGTGCGCATCCTTCTGACTGCGAATGACACAGCAGCCATGCAAAACGCGATCGTCGCCGCGGGCCGGATTCTCCCAGCCACGGAGCATGCGGCATGCTGACATGCCCATCTTCCGGCTCCTCGAAGATCGTCAGCCGCGGAACCTCTCGACTGCGAACGTGGATAACTTCTCCAGTCGGACAATTGAGATTGGTACATGGCATCAACAGGCCCGACCGAGAACGTAGAACGAATCAATGAGACCTGCCCGACCTGACCTTTCTTCTGTTCCCCTTTTTCCGTTCTCCGCCAGACTCACAATTGTCAATGGATGGCCCCGTCCGATCGGCCCCGGGAGTTTGGTGATTCACGCTAGTGTGGCGCCAACTTTGATTCTTGGGGTTCACTGATTCGGGCGATTCGTCTTTTGAATGTTCTGGCATGGCAATGTCTGGATCGCCAGATGCCCGACCAGGCGACCCAAGCATCTCTACCCAAAAAATCAAAGTTGGCGCCACACTAGCCGGTTACTTGTGTTTTGAAGTTGTGCATTTCATACCAACCCAAAGTGCCAGCGAGGAAACTGACTGGACTTTTCATCCATTGCGAAGATTTCCTCGCTCGCGCTTCTTGAAGTTGCGCATTTCGTCAGGGCTGGAAGCCCGGCACATCGTCGGCCGGTGGCGTGAGCCACCGGAATACGGAAAACACAGCGATTCAGGCCTGAAGGGCCGACACAAGCGCCAGTGTGCCGGCCCTTCAGGCCTTAAGTTTTTGATTCTCGTATACCGGTGGCTTACGCCACCGGCATGGGATA
>JANNGQ010001022.1:0-12702 GCA_031403975.1 Planctomycetota bacterium | reverse complement strand
CCATTATTCCGCAAATCTTCATCAGATTGCCTGTCGGTCGCAGCTACCCGCCGTTCGCGGAATTGCCTGCCTGCCGCCTTCGGAAACAACGACGTTTCCGTTAGAACTGCTGCGACTGGAAACGTTCGCCGTTGATCGTGCTCACAAGAGGGCCAGGCCGTGCGGATCGGGATTTTTGGCGGAACGTTTGATCCGGTTCATTTCGGACACCTGATTCTCGCCGAGACATGCCGGGAAGTCCTGCGTCTTGATCAGGTCCTCTTCGTTCCGGCGAGTGATCCGCCGCACAAGCCCGGTGCCAGGATCACTGACGGTCATGCCCGGGCTGATATGCTGCGTCTGGCTTTGTCGGCATATCCGGAGTTCATCGTCGACCGTCGCGAACTGTTGCGCAGCGGGGTTTCATTTAGTGTTGATACGCTTGATGAAGTGGCTCGGGCGAATCCGGGTGCCGAGTTGTTTTTTCTGATGGGGGCTGATTCACTCAGAGACCTCCCGACATGGAAGCAGCCGGAGCGGATCGCCTGTCTGGCCACAATTGCCGTCTGCAATCGTCCGGGAGTCCCGGCACTCGATCATTCGCAGATTGTGTCATGGGTCGGGGAGACGATTGCCGACCGGGTGTTCCCCATCGCGATTCCCGGAACAAATCTTTCGGCCAGCGATCTTCGGCAGCGCGTTGTTGAAGGACGCAGTCTGCGGTTTCTGACGCCCCGCGCCGTTGAAGAATTCATTGCCCGAAACGGACTTTATAAGGAACAGCAGAAGTAGAGTCATTGACCCACTAACCCGAAGCGTGAGTTTTGAAGTTGCGCGTTTCAGGCCCGGAGGGCCGACATATCCCATGCCGGTGGCGTAAGCCACCGGTACACGAGAATCAAAAACCTAAGGCCTGAAGGGCCGGCACACTGGCGATTGTATCGGCCCTTCAGGCCTGAATCGCTGTGTTTTCCGTATTCCGGTGGCTCACGCCACCGGCTGACGATGTGCCGGGCTTCCAGCCCTGACGAAATGTGCAACTTCAAAAAGCGTGAGCGAGGGAATCAAACGGAAGCGACTCGCTCCTCGCTCGCCCTCGCTGACGCTTCGGGTTGGTAGTCTGAGTCAGTTTTCCGCCATGCACTTATGCTGCGAAAGGCTGAGCGGTCGGATGCAAATTGAGCGCATGGTTGCTTAAATGCTGTCGGTCAATTGAATGCCGCTCTCCAGACAGCGGACGAATCGACTGCGTTGCGATCCCACCCACCACTCCTCAGATGACGGAGACCCACAGTGAAGAGTCCCTCGGTGCTGTTACGCTCATTCAAAGTCCGTATTCCTGCGGTTCTCGCACTGCTTTTGATGATGGTCGGCAGTGCTCATGCAGCACTGAAGATGCCCAATATCTTTGGTGACCATATGGTTGTGCAGCAGAAGATGCCCATCAAGATCTGGGGCTGGACAAAGCCCGGACAATCGGTGACAGCCGAAATGTCCGGCCAGAGTGTGACGGTCAAAGCTGGCGATGATGGACGATTTGATGTGAGCCTGCCGATGCTGGAAGCCGGCGGACCGCATCAGCTGAAAGTTAAGGCGGACGAAACACTCACGTTCGAAGACGTGCTGGTCGGGGAAGTCTGGGTCTGCTCCGGTCAGTCAAACATGCAGTGGAGCGTAAACTCCTCAAACGATGCTGACCTTGAACGATTGGCTGCGAAGTTTCCTTCGATCCGCATGATCAATTTCCCGCAGGTCGGCACGCAGGAACCTGTGCAAACTCACGACCGTCAATGGCAGGAATGCAATCCGGAAACTGTCGGAGGCTTCTCAGCGGTCGGCTATTTCTTTGCCAGGCAGCTCAACGAGACGATAAATGTACCGGTGGGAATGATCAACAACGCCTGGGGAGGTTCAGCTTGCGAGGCGTGGATTAACCGTGCTGTCCTGAGTTCCGATGAGCAGTACAAACCGCTGCTCGATCGCTGGGCCGGAATGGAGAAGCAGTTTGCGGAACTGTCTGCAAAAACGAGTCTGTCCGAAGACGAAACGAAAGTGCTGAACGGACTCAAGGGGCAAATGGCCGGCAACCACCGGCCGGCCAACATCTATAACGGCGTCCTCAAGTCGCATCTGGGGTACGGAATCCGCGGAGCGATCTGGTATCAGGGCGAAAGTAACGCAGGTCGCGCCTACCAGTATCGCGAACTGTTTCCGCTGATGATTTCCAATTGGCGACAGGAATGGGGCCAGGGAGACTTCCCGTTCTATTGGGTCCAGCTCGCGGACTTTCAGGCAGAGCAGCCGGAACCTGCCGAAAGCAGCTGGGCAGAGCTGCGTGAAGCCCAGACGATGACAATGTCAAAGCTGGCTTATACCGGCGAAGCTGTCATTATCGACATCGGCGAAGGTAAGGATATTCATCCGAAGAACAAGGTCGATGTCGGGCGTCGACTGGCTCGGTGGGCTCTGGCAAATGAATATGGAGTTGCCGTTCCATTCCATAGTCCGCAATACAAAAGCATGGAAAAACAGGACGGGAAGGCTGTTCTGACATTCGACCATGTCGACGGAGGCTGGCGACCATTCGATGTTAACAATCCTCGCGGCTTTGCGATCGCCGGAGACGACAAAAAGTTTGTCTGGGCCGATGCAAAACTACTTCCGGACGGACGAATTGAAATTTCCAGCAGCGCCGTCGCGGATCCGGCCTCGGTGCGTTACGCCTGGGCCGACAATCCTGTGTGTAACATGTTCAGCGCGGCTGGTTTGCCTCTG
Organism: Planctomycetota bacterium; assembly: GCA_031403975.1. Taxonomy (GTDB): domain Bacteria; phylum Planctomycetota; class Planctomycetia; order Planctomycetales; family Planctomycetaceae; genus SXXK01. The sequence goes on along the minus strand of JANNGQ010001022.1, from coordinate 9,948 downwards.
ACACCGTTTCGCACCGACGACTGGCCCGGAGTGACGATCAACAATAAGTAGTATTTTCGTGGCAACTCCGCCGACGCTTCGGCAGAGCTGTCTGCATTTGATGGTGCCTCGCGCGGCGTCGACTGAGGTGTTTTCCGTAGCCACGCTCGCCGGAGCGTGGGAGTTTCTCGCTCCATCCCACGCTCTGGCGAGCGTGGCGACGTGTCACTTATGGCCACGCGGCGTAAATTGCAGTTTGCAGCGATATGCACCGGACTCACATTCGCCGTGCTTGTTGCTTCACAGGCTTTGTGTCGGCAACGTGGCACAGTCGGAGGGGCAGTCGCCGTTCAGGCAGTCCGCGACGACGCAATTCCGCTGACTCAGGTTGGTGAAACTGTCAGTCCACTCGACGGAGAGACGCAGCCACTATTGTACTGGGCACCGGAAACCGCTGTGACAGAAGCGACTCCCTTGTTTGTCTTCGTACATTCCTGGAGCAGCGACTACCTGCAGGACAACAGCAAATGGCTTAAGGAATGTGCCAGGCGAAAATGGATCTGGCTGCATCCGAATTTTCGAGGTGTGAACCAGTCTCCGAAGGCTTGTGGTTCAAAGTTCGCACGCCAGGACGTCTTGGATGCTGTTGGTTTTGCGAGAGCGAAATTCAATATCGATCCGAATCGCATTTATCTGGCCGGAGTTTCCGGCGGCGGGCATATGGCGTTGCTGATGGCCGGGCATCATGCCGACCAGTTCAGCGCGGTTTCAGCATGGGTTGGTCCGACGGATCTGACCGACTGGCATCAGTTCCACTGTAAGGACGGCATGCCTCAGAAGTATGCGGTCATGATCGAAAAATCACTGGGAGGTGCACCAGGAGCGTCGCCGGCAATCGATGCGGATTACCGCGACCGGTCACCGGTTTTTCATATGCAGAACGCCAAAGACCTTCCAGTCAGCATTTGGTCCGGCGTTGAAGACGGGCATGCAGGTTCGGTGCCGATCAGTCATTCACTGCGTGCCTTCAACGCAATTGCTGAGAGTCACGGGACCGCAGTTGTATCAGAACGTCAGATTCAGGAATTGAGTACCACTAAGGCGCTGCGAGCCCCGACAGCCGCTGACATTGTCAGCGATTCGACGCTTGATCGGAAGATTCTGCTGCGGCGCACAAGCGGCGAGAGTATGGTGACAATCTTCGAAGGCGGGCACGAGAGTATTCCGGACGCAGCGTTCGAATGGCTTGAATCAAAACGGCGGAAGGTCGGGCCAAATGAGTAATACAGGCGGTGTTGTCTACTGTTGGCCAGCCGCTCCGTCGACTGGTACTTAAGCAGGACTCCGAGTGTTCTGAAACACCGCGAGCCCGTTCAATCCACGACGAATCCCAGCCGGCGGAGTCCCGGCGCGCCGGGAGACAACAGTAAATCGCAGACTGTCCGAGAACAATACAGAGTGCGAATATCCTCCGATCAGGAACGATCGGCTGCCTGAGATTGCCGAATGCAACCCTCAATCGAACCACTGGGCGACACCGCAGCGATCGTGAAATGGGAGGGTCTGACTTCCGCAGAATCTCTGCTGCAGGTCCACTCACTTTCGAGTTCGCTGCAGGCCGTTCGGATTCCCGGGTTTGAGGCTGTCGTTCCAGCGTTCGCGTCGTTGACGGTGCATTACGATCCATGTTCCGTTAACTGGGTCCGTGTCGAGGATTTACTGTGGAAACGACTCCTTGACCTGACTCCTTTCCCCCGAGTCCCGGGAAAGTGCGTCGAGATCCCCGTCTGCTACGACCTCGAATTTGCGGTCGATCTGTCGGAATTGGCGATGCTGCATGGGATGGTAATCGAGGACGTCGTGGAGCTGCATTCGACGGCCGAATACACCGTGCAGATGATCGGGTTCGCCCCCGGCTTTCCGTATCTCGCGGGATTGCCGTCAATGCTCGAGACGGCACGACGAAGTACGCCCCGTCTCAGAGTTCCGGCTGGTTCGGTGGCGATCGGTGGAAAGCAGACGGGCGTCTACACGCTGGAAACTCCCGGCGGATGGAACATTATTGGTCGCACGCCACTGGCGCTGTTTCAACCTCAGAATGATCCGCCGAGTCTCCTGAGTGTCGGCGACCAGGTACGATTTGTACCCATCCGGCTGGAAGAGTTTCTCAGTCAGCGAGGTCCGTTTTGAACGTGGTGCGAGTGCTCCGCAGCGGCCTGGCGACAACCGTGCAGGATCTCGGTCGGGCTCATCTTGGTCATTTTGGTATCGTCCGCAGTGGTGCGATGGATCACGTGTCGCATGAGCTGGCCAACGGGCTCGTCGGAAATCCTGCCGATGCTGCGACATTGGAGATGACACTCAGCGGCGATGAGCTGGAATGGTCATCTGAGACGGTGATCGCCATCACCGGAGCGGATTTCAGACCAGTCCTCAAAAGCCAGCCTGGCGAGGAAATATCGGTACCGCAGCATCGCCCCGTTCTCGTCCGAGCCGGAACCCGGATTCGGTTTCATACGTCCGTTCGCGGTTGCCGATGCTACGTCGCTGTCCGCGGCGGATTCGACGTGCCCGTTGTGATGGGCAGTCGGTCGACCTGGCTGCGGGCCGGAATCGGAGGGTATGCCGGACGGACCCTGTTGTCGGGGGACGAGTTGCTGATTGGTCAGCCGGATCCGCGTTCTGCGGTGACCGGTGGTCTGAGTCGAATCGGAACAAAGAACTCCTCCGCTCTCATTTCGCCGATGTGGTTCGTGAGACCAATGGAACTCCCGCTGCGGGGAACGACGATTCTGAGAGTGATTCCCGGCGGACAGTTTCAACTTCTGACGGATGAGAGCCGTAAGACGTTCCGCAACGAGTCGTTCACAGTGTCGCCTGAGTCCGATCGCATGGGGTATCGACTGTCGGGAACGATTTTGTCTCAGGTTGTGCATGCCGAGATGTTGTCGGAAGGCGTTGCCATCGGAACAATTCAGTTGCCGCCGGACGGAAATCCGATCGTTCTGATGGCTGACAGTGCTCCGACCGGCGGTTATCCTCGCATCGCACATATCATCGCCGCAGATGTCTGCCTCGCGGCACAGATCCGGCCTGGACAAGCTGTGCAGTTTCAGGAGATCACACTCGAAACCGCTCATCGGCTGCTGAAGCAGCAAAAAATAACCATGAGTCGCGCTCTGATGATGGCGGATTTGATGCTTCGCAGCTGAGTTGAGGAGATGCAGATCTTGTATCGGATTGATCTCAACTGCGACCTCGGTGAGATTGACGGTGATGAAGGGCTCGCGCTGGACGCTGCGATTCTGCCATACATCAGTTCGGCCAACGTCGCCTGTGGATTTCACGCAGGCAGCGAAACGAGTATTCGCCAGCTCGCCGTCCTGTGCGGCAGACTTGGAATCTCGTTCGGAGCTCATCCCGGTTATGCGGACCGCCTGCGATTCGGTCGTGTTGTGATTCCAATGTCGCGGCAGCAGATTATCGAATTGGTGGCCGTACAGCTCGACCTGGCAGCGACAATTGCAGAGTCAGAAGGTATCCCGCTGACGCATGTCAAACCTCACGGCGCACTTTACAATCTGGCGTCGGTCGACGCAGATGTTGCTGCAGCGATCACAATGGCCATCAAGCTCCGGTGCCCGGATGCACGGCTGGTCGGGCTCGCGGGCAGCCAATTGATTGCCGCGGGAACAGAATCCGGACTCGTGACAACCAGTGAGTGCTTTGCGGATCGAAATTACCTTGCGGACGGTTCACTTGTACCCCGCGACCAGCCTGGTGCGGTCCTGCAGGGCACGGACGAGATTTCCCGGAGGGCTGTGGCGATGATCCGCACTGGCAGAGTCATCGCAATGGACGGAGCGGCACGGCTGATCGCTGCCGAGACAATCTGTGTCCATGGCGATACGGTGAATTCCGTAGAAATAGTCACTGCACTCCGTAAGTGCCTGGAAGAGAATCAGATAGCCGTTTGCCGTCCCGGATGAAATCCATGCTGCCAGAATCAGAAATTCGTCGCTGGAAGATTGCCGATTTTTCTGCGATCGATCCTGTGTCCTGTCCCTGCGGAATGGCACGACGGGCCTTTTACGGTGTTGCCGAGTTTCCAGGGACATTGCACATCACGGAAATCAGCGCAGACGCACAGCGGCACTATCACAGGACACTGACCGAAACCTACTTCATTCTGAAATGTGAACCAGATGCCCGGATGGAACTCGACGGCGAGATGATTACGGTTCGCGAACATCAGGGCATCGTGATCCCGCCGGGAGTTCGCCACCGGGCCATTGGCCGGATGACGGTATTGATTATCGTGCTGCCGGAGTTCGATCCGGCGGATGAGTGGTTTGATTGAATCCGGCGGCACAGGCTTATTCCCAGGCCGGCCGTTCAAGGAGTTTTTCGACGACTTTGCGACGGCTGCCGGTGGCTTCGTAGATTTCTGTCTGGCGGCGGGCACCGCTGTTCGGCGGCAGCAGAGCCACAGACTGGAGTTCCGCAAGACAGTTCAGCTCGGATGCCGTCGGAGAAAGTCGGACGATCAGTTCATCGACCAGCTGCGGGACGGATCGCTGCTGGAAGTCCTTCGAACTGACCAGGGATGCATCGGCACCAGAGCGTGTAGCGCGCCATTTGTTCTGCTCCACCATCATCGGATGATACTCCGTCAGAAATGTGCCTTCGTCGATTTCGTTTGAAATCGTGTGCACAAGACACTGCACCAGTGAGGTCAGCGCGAGGACATGATCGAGACTTGGCGGGACGTCGCAGACCCTGACCTCAACCGTGCCGAAGTGATGATGCGGGCGGATGTCCCACCAGATTTCGCGGATCGAGTTGATGAATCCCGTTTCCATGAGGTGCTTGACGAGCCAGACATACTCGCTCCAGTTGCGCATCTGATACGGCAGGCCGGCGGTCGGCAGGCCCTCCATGATTTTTGAGCGGTTTGATTGCAGGCCGCTGCTTCGCCCTTCCCAGAACGGTGAGTTTGCCGACAGGGCCAGCAGCAGCGGCAGATAATGCAGCATGCGGTCACAGACCATCACCGCCTTGTCGCCGGAATCAACACCGATATGAACATGCAGACCAAAAGTCACCAGTCGGCGAACGACGTCCTCCATCAGTGTCACAAGTCGATGGTAGCGCTCGTGAATCGTGATCTTCTGATGCCTCCACGAAGAAAATGGATGAGTCCCTGCCCACAGCAGGCGAATGCCCATGGGGTGGATGATGGATTCCAATTCGGCCAGCTTCACGCGGAGATCATCTCCTGCTTCTGCCACGGTTTTGCAGATTCGCGTGTTGATCTCGACATAACACTGCATCAGCTCCGGCTTGACGGAATCGCTCAGATGAGGCGGCAACGCTGTGAGCAGCTGATCGATGCAGCTGCACAACGCAAGCTCTTTGGAATCAATGAGCTGCAGTTCGATCTCGACTCCGATCGTCGGACTGGCGTTCGGCATGAATCGCATCTTCGGCATCACCGGCATGGATGGACTTTCGACAATACACTGTGGGACTGAGTGACGGGTGAGTTGTTCTGCAGGACGGATCTCCAGAACCGTCCGGATGAATCCCGCGGCATGGTCGGGTCTGGAGACCCGTGCTGAGAAGGCATCAGCCCTGCGGCGACATCATGGCCATGACCAGTGCGGCGCGGGCCATGATTCTGGCCCCGATCGAAATGGCACGTTCGTCAACATCAAACACAGGAGAATGCAGCAGAGGCCAATGGCCGATTTCCCCTGCACATCCCAGGCGGAACTGCGCTCCGCGGACGTGATCGAGATACATCGCAAAGTCCTCGCCGCCCATACTCGGCTTGTCAATGAGCACTATGTTGTGGCCGCCGAGTACCTGAATGGCTGATGCTTCAAAGGCCGACATCACCGTTACGTCATTCACGACCGCACCCAGGGGACTGCTGAACACCACTTCCACCGCGTTCCCGGTCGCTGCCGCCATACCAGCGCACACCCTGTAAACGCTGTCAATAACGTCCTGGCGCGTCGTACGGTCGGTGGAACGCAGCGTTCCGGTGAGTGCCACAAGTTCCGGAATCACATTTGAAGCCGTGCCGCCGTGGATCGTGCCGATTGTGAAAACCGTGGGCACACGTGAGTCAGCTCGGCGCGGAATCGCCTGATACAGCATACTAACCAGCATCGCGGCGCTTCCGAGCGGGTCGGTGGTGTGCTGAGGTCTTGCCGCATGACCGCCTTTGCCTTTGATGACGATCGAAACTTCGTCGACCTGAGCTGTAAGAACTCCGTAGCGGATTCCGACGCCGCCCGCAGCAATGGTCGGATCAACATGCAGGCCAAGCAGCGAAGTGACACCGACAAGTGCCCCGTCGTCGACCATCCAGGAGGCCCCTTCCGCCGATTCTTCAGCGGCCTGAAAAATGAACCTCAGCCGCGCCGACGGGACTTCCGATTCAGGCAAACGCTGCTTCAGACTCGAAAGCATCTCCACAACCGCCAGCCCCACGATAGTGTGGGCATCGTGTCCGCAGGCATGAGCCACTCCGGGATGCACAGACGCATACGACACGGTCTTGCGGTCCTGCATCCGCAATGCATCGATGTCAGCCCGGACGGCTACAATTCCGGAATCGTGCGGCGGCAGACCAATGGTCAGATCGGCAATCACACCAACTCCCCTGGCCGGGATCTGCGGAAAAGCTCCGAGCCTCTCCAGCCGGGATGCAATGAATCGAGTTGTTTCGCGTTCCTCTCCGCTCGGCTCTGGTCGTGCGTGCAGAAAGCGTCGGTCAGTAATCCATGCGGCACAGCGTTCATCGGCGATCCGGTCCAGCAGAGCTTCGAACGGAACCACGCGCTCGACATCTGCTGACGATACGCGCCAGCCGGTTTCTGATTCTTGCCGCATCGTGGGCCTCGTCTCCCGTTGGAACCTGTGCGATACCGATGAAGGTTTCTTTGATCCCGCCTGAGTCACTGCCTTCGTCGCGTGAGAATCATGACCATGGCTGACGCAGCGTCAAGACTGGAGGCGGCGTTTGGTTCGTGGCCCGGATACACGCTGCCCGGCGGTCTCCGGCGTGTTGCCGCACCGCAATCCGCAGCGTCCAGGCGATGTGTGCCGGCATCGGGGACCTGATCGCAGCGTTTGTACCGGATGTGCGGACTCTGAGCGGTCGGTGAATTCCGGAATCGTGCGGCGGAGTTCGCGTCCTGCCGATTGCCTGAACTACGCTGAAAGCAGCCAAAGGCTCCCGGCCGTGGCCTGTGCTGCGCGGAGTCCGGACTGAGATCTGGTCGACATTCATGACACAACACAACCGTAAGCTGCGCGATCGTGTTCAGCTGCTGATCGATGAAGTCCTGCATACTCTCGGTGATGCAGCCGCCTCCGGCGCTGACCCTGAGCGCGCTCGGATGATGCAGCTGGCACGGCTGGAAGAGCGCGTACTGCTGAGCGCGTCACCGATTGCTGCCGTTGCCGAGATGACCGCGATGACATCTGAATTGCTTGCGGTCGTCGGAACTGAATCCGGTGAGCAACCGGGAGTCGGCGCTCACATTGTTGATTCGGAGGCCGAAACAATGTCCGATTCGGCCTTCACATTGTACGGGGCCGATTCGCGCCAGAGCACTCCTGAATCCGCATTGCCGCAGTCGGCTGCCACAAAGCGCGGCCCTGAATTGATCGTAATCGATTCCCGCGTGCAGGCACCAGACACACTGCTCGCCGAACTCCTGAACAAGGACCGGGATGTTCGATTGCTGCGACTGAATGTCGACACAGACGGGATCAGACAGATCACGGAGAAGCTGGAACAGATCAGCAATGTCTCCGCCGTTCATCTGCTGACACATGGCCGCGATGGCGAAATCCTGCTGGGCTCAACGCATCTGAACGCCGGCACACTGGCTCAATATGCACCGGAGCTTCTGGCATGGCAGCACAGCCTCACGACCAACGCAGATCTGCTGCTGTACGGCTGCGATGTGGCCGAATCGACGGAAGGACAGGATTTCATTGAGTCATTGAGCCGACTGTCCGATGCTGATGTCGCCGCCAGCACAGACAGCACGGGTAGCCACTCACTGGGCGGTAACTGGAAGTTTGAGTATCAGACCGGAGTCATCGAGTCGTCAATGGCCTTTAATGCCGACGTCCAGGAAAACTGGCAAGGGCTGCTGGCAACGTTTGTGGTGACCAACACGAATGATTCTGGTGGTGGTTCGCTGCGGCAGGCAATCCTGGATGCCAATGCGAATTCGGGGCTCGATACAATCACGTTCAACATCGCGGATACAGCGGGCGGACATTTCTATTATCGAAACGACGGAATTGCCGGTTCCTTGACCAACGTCCAGGCAACGACCGTTGCCGATACTTTCATCACAGACTTCGATCCTGATTATCCATACGCACAACACAGCTGGTTTCAGATCAATCTCGCTGCCACTTCCGGTGCACTTGGGATTACCAGTCCTGTGATGATTGATGGATACAGTCAGTCTGGAGCAGCACAGAACACTCTGGCGATCGGACAGAATGCGAACCTGCGGATCGAACTGACCAGCAGCGGCGCTGACTGGGATGATGGGCTCGATTTTCTGGCAGGCTCTTCTGGCAGTACGGTCCAGGGCCTGGCCATCAACAGCTTCGACTACGCCGGTGTGTGGATGGATCCCGGCGTGAATAGCGTGACCGTTCAGGGCAATTTCCTGGGGACGGATATCACCGGTACGATCGCCCGCGGTAATGGCGACGGCGGTCTTCATATCCGGTCGGGCGGTAATCTCATCGGAGGACCGGATCCGGCCGATCGGAATTTGATTTCGGGAGGTGCCAACCGCGGCGTGGTGACCTTCACATTCGGTCCTGTCGAGGCGAACAACGTCGTTCAAAACAACTATATCGGCGTCGACGCAACCGGGACGCGCGGATTGGGTAACACCGGCGTGGGGATCCAGGTCTACAACCAGAACAATATGCAGATTCTGGACAACGTCATCTCCGACAACTCGACGGCCGGCATCAAGCTTTATCCCGGCAGCACCGCGAACAATACGGTCATTCAAGGAAACCTGATCGGCCTGGGGGCCGACGGAGTGACGGCGCTTGGAAACGGCGGCGCGGGAATCTCGATCGAAAACGCATCGACCAACACCACGATCGGCGGCATTCTTGCGGGACAGGCCAACACGATCGCATACAACGCGGCGGACGGCGTCGCCGTATCACGCGGTTCGGGTACTGCAATCCGCGGCAACTCGATCTTCGGAAACGTCGGGATGGGGATTGATCTGCTCGGGGTAAACGGAGTCAACAACAACGACTTAGGCGACGGCGACAGCGGGCCGAATGCATTGCAGAACTATCCTGACATCATCAGCGCCGTTGTCGCCGGTACGGATCTGACGATTGCGGGCACACTGAATACGCGCGCATCCAGCACACGCATTCTGGATTTCTACTGGAGCGGCACGGCAGACCTGACCCTGCACGGAGAAGCTGAAACCTACATCGGCTCCACGAGCGTCACGACAGACATCTCCGGAAATGCGATCTTCAGTCAGACCTTCGGCGGCGTTTCCCTTCCGGCAGGCGCGGTCATTACTGCCACCGCTGCGGATTCATCCGGCAATACATCGGAATTCAGTCTGAATCGAGCCGTGGTTGCTGCTAATACTGCACCGGTGCTTGATTCAGCTGCTGTGCCCGTCCTTGCTTCGGTGAACGAGGATCTCGGTGCACCCGTTGGCGCGGTGGGAACACTCGTCCGCAGTCTGGTCGATTTTGTCGGCGGCGGAGGACTCGACAACGTCACAGATTCGGATGGGGGAGCCCTGCTCGGCATCGCTGTCACTCGGGCCGACGTCACCAATGGCATCTGGTACTACTCCACAAATGACGGTACGACGTGGAGACCGCTGGGCGCGGTCTCGGACGCGAACGCCATGCTGCTCGCAGCGGATGCGG
>JANNGQ010001021.1:0-4744 GCA_031403975.1 Planctomycetota bacterium | reverse complement strand
GTCAACGAGCGTCAATCCATCACAACGGCCCAACGGGCCAAGCAGTCGATGAGAGTCGCCTGAGCAACACCCGAATGGCCGGCCCGTTGGGCCTGAAATGTCTGCATGGTGTCTCCTTCCTGGGCCGACGCTGTCGCTTGGCCCAGGCTATAGGAATGGGTGGACCTTTGGTCCGGATTCGCCGCGCAAACAATGACCAGATCACACTCTATTTACGAGACCATGCCCGAAAAACAAAACCGGAGACCTGCATGAACATTCAATGCGTCAAGCTCATTTTGCCCGTCGCCGGCGCACTCACTTGCATCGGCATCTGCCTCGGAGGCATTTCCAACTCACAGGAGCCACCCCAGGTGGACAAGCCCGCGTCAAAGCCTCAATTGTCTTCCGCCCCAACCACTGCTGTGGCCACTGCTTTGGATATTCTCCAGCCAGACGAGGGAACATGGGACGCGGCTGTCACGCTCTGGCTGCGCCCCGGCAGCGAGCCGATCAAGTGCCGCGCGGTGGTCACTGCCCGCATGGATGTGGGCGGTATGTATCTGGAGCAACGATTCGACGGCACTTTCGGCCCTGAAATGGGGAACAAGTCCTGGACCAGCCTTTCCTATACAAACTTCAACGAGACCACCGGCCAGTGCGAGACAGTCCGCATGGCAAGTTCCGGCTCACCCATGATCGTCGTCCGCGGCAAAGCCATTCCAGACGCTGCGAAGGGAGTGTCCATGGAACTCTCGGGCGAATACATACTTATGGGCGCGAAGGCGACCGAGCGCGATGTGATCCGGCACGAGGGTCCGGACAAGTGCGTGATTGAATCGTGGATGTCGTTCGCGGGCACTGCGGAATTCAAGGGAGCGGAGATGGTGCTGGCACGAGCAAAACGGACTCCGGATGCCGACACCAGTCAGCCGATCGAAACTCCTCCTTTGAGGCTCGGCAATTTTTCGGTGAGTCTTGCGGTTAAGGACCTTGGTGCATCCCGGACGTTCTACGAAAAGCTCGGATTTCGTTCGGTCGCCGGCAACGCCAAGAATTATCTGATCATGCAGAACGAAACTTCCACGATCGGTCTGTTTCAGGGGATGTTCGACAAGAACATTCTGACGTTCAACCCTGGCTGGGATCGCAGTGCTGCCACCTTACCTGACTTCGACGACGTGCGCGAAATCCAGCGAGTGCTCAAAGATCAAGGCGTCATACTGACAATGTCGGCGGATGAGTCGACAACGGGGCCTGCAAGCCTCACGTTTCTCGATCCGGATGGAAACCCGATCCTGATCGATCAGCACGTGCCGAGTCCGCAGAAGTGACACACATCGACGCCTTCCCATAGGGCGTATGGTCAACGCCGTGAAGGATTTTTGTAGCCGGATTCGTGAGAATTCGGGTCTGACCCGGTGACTCCGAAGTCTCACGACTTCGGCTACGAACACATCTCCTGATGTTTCATTGCGGGAGAACTCCTTCCCCGTTGGGGCTGGGGGCACAAATCCGGCTAGATCAGGGCGAGCAGATAATCGTCAATTACAGGTTCATCGGCCTCCACTTGACGAATTGCCCGTCCTTCACCCATCGTCAGTTTTTCCTCGACCCCGATGCCAGGATGCTGCGGTGCCGTATTTCGAGCAGACTTCGATTCAAGAGCCGGATGACCGTCTGCTCCTCGTTGTACCGTGGATGAGTCACCATCGGAAAGTCGCTCAGCAGCAGTCACAGCATTGGCAGCCACCAGCATTTCAGAGGGAGAGGGAAGTCCATCCAGGTCCAGCCTCAAATCCGCTGGATCCGGATTTGGGGGTTGGGTTGAACTCGCTATCGTGAAATAGACAGGGACAAGAGTCCACGAGGTATAGAACGTATAACCATCTTCAATGTGGATTCCTCTGGTCCAGACACGATATCTTCCGGCCTGCAGACTGGCCGGCAGCGTGACTGTGGGTCCGGGAGCGCTGGAATCCCGGAAAATTGGATTCTCGCCCGGACCATCCACGGTCTCCACATAGACGTCAAAGAACATCACTCCGGGCACGCCCGCGACATTCAGGACTCGATTGCCAGCGTAGCTCGATCCTGCACTGCCACCTCCAGGAAATCCAATGACGAGATTGATCTGAGCAGGCTGTGGGGGAGTTTGTAACCCCAGTGCCGAGTTGTGACCAATCACTGTAACGCGGTAAGAGTCCTGTTTCAGTGGTGTGGCCAACGTGTGGCTTGTGCCAGTCAGATTCGTCCGCTGGTACGCAACCAGTAGTGACGAGACGCTCACGACTGTAATGTCATACACCATTGAGACCGGGGCCGCCTCCCATGTGATTGTGGGAGTCCGATCAAATGTTCCTCCCAGCGGCCCCGTCGTGCCTCCCGTAATTGTGATTTCTCGAGGCGTGATCTTGAACTTTGAAACAGGACTCCACGCGCCCGGAGTGCCTCCGAATTTCGGCCGTACCCACGCATTGTAGGAGCTGGGCGGCAAATTGAACGAAGCCGTGTAAGTTGTCTGTGAGGCGGGCAGGTTCTGTTCGTAGATAACCCGTGTATTCATGGTTGTATTCGTCACCCACAATTGATAACCACTGGCATCCTTGTACGTTGACCAGGAAAACTTCTCAGAGAGCGATTCGTCTTTGAACTCCCCGGTGGGGGTCACCATTCGAATCAAACCGTTGATCGTGAATGCCGCAGGCTCCGACCAGCCTGTGTATGAGCCATTCGACATCTTCGCGCGGACCCATGTCATGAAAGACCCGTTTGTGAAGGTCCCTGAGTATGAATTCGTGGGAAGGTTCTGGTTTCGGACGAATTGGCTGACGTTGGTGGTCAGGTTGTTGATCCAGATGTCGTAACTCATTGCATCCGGCTCGGCAGACCAGTTCACGTTAACGGTCGTTCCTGCAAAGCTGAACGTCAGGTCCTGAGGAGCCGCCAACAGTGCTCGCTGTTCCAGCACTTCCACCGAAACCGATTCACACGATGCGACTTCAGAAGACCGGTTGCGGCTTGACAATCGTCGGGAACTCGAACGAAGCATGATATCTTTCTTTCCAGGCTGTTCAGCAGAGGCGATCGAGTGAAAGGGTACCAAAGATTTGCACGACGACGGAGAATCACTCCTCCAACGAATGTTCTCATTAGCTAACCCAGGGAATCCGGTTTCCTGCCGACCAAGTGGATTCTACACGTCAAAAACGCGGTAATGAACATTTTGGATTGCAAGAAAGTCAGAATGCCCTTGGCCTTCGCTGAAATAGGAATCCCCTGATTTCCAGAGTCGTGGATCGCAAAGGCAAAGGCAAGGGGACCCAATGGAGATTCCCTCATGCCAGAGTTGAAACGACCGTCGGTCGGCCTCAATTGCGACAGAGCGGCGGGCAACCCGGGAATTCGACGAACAATGCGGTCCGCCAGATTTCCGGTGGCTCGCCAACTCTGCAATAGTGAATGGAACAAACTGGCCCGCGGCCAGCGCTGTCGGCTGATTTCAGTCCTACGAGGAGGTTTGTTATGGATCGCCGCCATTTACTTAAGCGTCTCGGACTGTCGGCCGGGGCGATCAGTCTTCCGTTCGCCTACGCGGGTGGAGCTTCGGGACAGGAAGCGAAACCTCCCGACGTCACACCGCGTCACTTGCCGCCGCTGACGATCACGGATGTCAAAACGATCCTGACTGCACCGGCAGGGATCCGCTTAGTTGTGGTCAAGGTGCTCACGAATGAACCGGGACTTTACGGACTTGGTTGCGCGACGTTCACGCAGCGGGCTAAAGTGGTCAAGACGGCGGTTGATGAATTCCTGCGGCCGTTCCTGATCGGCAAGAATCCGCTGGCGATCGAGGATGTCTGGCAGTCGTGCTACGTCAGTTCGTATTGGCGGAACGGTCCGGTGCTCGGCAACGCACTGTCCGGAGTGGACATGGCCTTGTGGGACATCCTCGGCAAGCGAGCCGGGATGCCCGTCTTTCAACTGCTCGGAGGCAAGTGTCGCAACGCGGTGGACACATACCGTCATGCAAGCGGCACGAGCCTGAAAGAAGTGGAGGACGCAGTCCGCAAAGCGATGGAAGCCGGATTTCGCCATGTGCGAGCGCAAGTCAGCGTCGAAGGGCAGGCGACCTATGGCGCGGGGACTTCAGCCACGAAAGGGACGAGCGAAACGGAACGAGCTCGCACCGAGACCTGGGAACCGCGGCAATACACGCGGCTGGTTCCGAAGATGTTCGAACACCTGCGTGTCCAGTTGGGCGACGATGTGGAACTGCTGCATGACACACACGAACGCATTCCACCGATCCTTGCGATGCAACTCTGTCGCGACCTGGAACCCCTACAAACTGTTTTTTCTCGAAGATCCATTCAGCCCTGAGGACGTCGGCTACTTCGAGAAGCTGCGTGCGTTGACGAGTACACCGCTGGCGATGGGAGAACTGTTCAACAACCCCAACGAGTGGCTGTCGCTGGTCAGCGGACGGCTCATCGATTTCATTCGCATTCACATGTCGCAGATCGGCGGATTGACTCCGGCACGCAAGGTCGCCGCGTTGTGCGAATTCTTCGCGGTGCGCACCGCGTGGCACGGACCGGGCGATGTTTCGCCCGTCGGCCATGCGGCGAATGTGCATCTCGATCTGGCGACTCCCAATTTCGGCGTGCAGGAGTCACGTCTCTTCACGCAGGCCGAGCACAGCACCCAATGAGATCTCGGAGTCAAGATCTTGGCAAAACGCGGGCTTACGCGGAATTTGTCG
>JANNGQ010001020.1:0-1558 GCA_031403975.1 Planctomycetota bacterium | reverse complement strand
CAATCGAGGTTGATGATTCTCCAACCCTGTTCGGAGATACTCTGCAGCACCGTCAGCAGCAGTCGCGAGGAGTCTGCGTCCTTCCATGTGTCGCCGGGGGTCGGAAACCACTCGCCGATGTCACCCTGCCCTGCGGCTCCCAGCAGAGCATCAATCGCGGCATGCAGCAGGACGTCGGCATCGCTGTGACCGTCCAGTCCGAACTCTGCATCGTTGATGTGAACTCCGCCGATCATCAGTGGTCGCCCGGCGATCGTACGGTGTGAGTCGTGCCCTTCGCCGATGCGAAGATTGAGTGGTTGCATCTGATCGAACCTCAGAGTTCTTTCAATGCTGCATTGAACTGTGGCAGCATCTGCCGATCATCCGGCGTCGAACCGTGCCGTACCTGGCACCATCCTGTGCCGTTTGCCGTGTCGAGTCTGGTCTTCCTGGTCTGCCATTGACTCGAAATGCGGGCCTCACATAGGTTTCCGCCGATCCGGCTGCAGATGTTATTGAGTTTCTGTCCGATTCGCGACGGCGAATCCGCCAAGTCTGTTCCTTCAGAAACGAGCCCATGGTGCTTTTGCGCCTCAGTGTCGCGGCAACGCTGCTCATCGTGCTTCCCGGCTGCGCGCTATTCGGGATGAATGGACTGAAGACGGCATCCCTGGCAGATTCGCTTCCGTGGTCGAAGCAGAAGCCAGATCCGAATGACGCAGTCGGGACGTTGTTGCCGATGGCTCGACTGGAAGCCAGCATCGTCACTCGTCCGGCCAATGATCCGCGCATCAGAAGACTTGTCTGGGAAGAGCTGGACGAAAGCGGGCTGATGACTCCTGATAACCGCCAGCGACTGAACCAAAGCGGCTTTCGGGTCGGAGTGGCGGGCAGTGCCACACCGTGGGTGCTGCAGAGTCTTGCGAAGGAAGCGGCCACAGCAAATCGATCTGTGGACGGACAGCAATCGATCCTGGCCGAGTCCACTCGCGGAATCGCCGCTCTGGGACCGGTGTTCAGCATCATGCAGAATGGCAAGAGCATGCTCGAGGTCCAGAGTCAGCTCAATCCTGAGTCGATACCGTTGAGCCGGATCCCGGACCTTGCATCACTTCGAGACCGTTCCCGTCTGCGTTGCGTGTTTGAAGTTTCTGTCAAAGAACTCAACGATGACTGGGCGCTGCTGAGCGTCCTGCCGCAGATTCATGCCGGAGCCGTGACGACCCGGCTCAGCGTCAGCGGTGCATCGAATCAGCTTCCCACACGCCAGAACATCATTCCGCTATTCGATCAGCAGTTCACTGTTAAGCTGCACACCGGGGAAATCGCTGTGATCGGTCGGCACGACTCGGCCGACTGGAATCCCGGCCGGATGTTCTTTCAACCGGATTCCGGCAGCTCTGCGTCCGAACGACTGCTGATCATCCGCCTGACCGGTGTCGACAAGGTCAGGGGCCAAAGCGATGCATCGTTTCGGGTGGGTGCCGGTGACAAGTAGCCCTCTGATGTCCGCACCATTGCTGCACATTGTGCTGTATCAGCCCGAAATCCCGCAGAACACGGGCAACATCGGGCG
>JANNGQ010001019.1:0-2011 GCA_031403975.1 Planctomycetota bacterium | reverse complement strand
CTATGGCAACGAGGCCGACGAAATCCGCGGCCTCGCGACGCTGCTTGCGAAGGGCGCCCCGGTCAGATCGGGACCAGTCGCCGTCCCTGCGTCAAACAGTCGATGACAATTCGCGCACATCTTCACGAACAGAGACCGACCGCGACTGCGATCGCCGGCCGTCAGTGTTTCAGGAGTCAATCGCTGCTTGTAGCCAGCAATGAGGCGAATTCTCTCTTTGGGCGACTCCCGGACCTTTCCCCAGATTGTCTCTACGGCGGCTGAGAGCTGCTTGTCTCCATGGCTGTGAATCTGCCGGGCGGTGAATGCTGTCAGATCGGTGCGTGGAATCTGGTTCGATTCCACCGCTACGATCAGAGCCCGCGCCCACGCAGGACGAGCCGCCAAAGTCTGAAGGGCATCCTGCCGAGCTGCGTGATCGGCGCGGGAATAGACGTCGAGAATCGTGGCGACCGTTGCCGGATGGTTGTACTGTGCCAGTCCGCGCAGGGCCGTGCGACGTGTCGATTCATCGTCCGCCAGTACAAGCAGATGCGAATCAAAGCCGCTCACCCGTTTTGCGACGAGAGCTTCAATCGCCCGCTGTCGGTCTTCAGCAGCAGCACGATGATCAATAGCCTGCTCGATGAGCGATTGAATGGCGGCGGTATCATCGAAGATCAGCGCCAGTCGAAGCGACTGCTCACGGACGGAGGCATCATCAGCGACGCGAAGGTTCGAGTAGGTCGACAACCAATCCTTCGGCATTTCAAGACTCCGGGTTCCTTCGAGTCCGGTGAGAATCCCTTCGAGCATCTCGCGGCGAGTGTCGTCTGCAGAGACTTCCGCCAACGACTTCAAAAGGAGACTCATGCCGTCGTGATTCTTTGGCATCGCGGCGATTCTTCTGGCGATATGTCGTCGGACCAGCGGAATCCCGGATCGCACGGCGAGCCCCACGAATCGCGACAGATCATCCGTGACGAGCGGTTCGACGCCGTACCAGATCATGAGAGGGATGTTCGCATCGGCCGCAAACTCGGATCGCAACACAAGTGCCTCCG
The DNA here is from genome assembly GCA_031403975.1 of Planctomycetota bacterium. Taxonomy (GTDB): domain Bacteria; phylum Planctomycetota; class Planctomycetia; order Planctomycetales; family Planctomycetaceae; genus SXXK01. The sequence goes on along the minus strand of JANNGQ010001019.1, from coordinate 968 downwards.
CGACTGGCCAGCGATCGGCGGGCTTGAGCCGCTGCAACGCACTGGCCAGGTGCAGACTGACAAAGGCGGATGTGTCGTTCGCGGCGAGTTCGGAAAAGCGTGGCAGCGTGGCAACCGGGGGCGCAACATTTTCCGTCAGCAGCCGAATCGCCCATCCGCGGACGTACTCGGATTCGTCATTCAACAATCCCAAAAGCAACTCATCATCCGCGCGACCGATGGCGTGCAGCGCCCAGATCAGGCGAAGTCTGCGATCATCGGGCAGTTCGGAGGCGAGCAGTCGGTTCAATTCCGTCGCGACAGCCGTCATGTCGCGGCCCTGCGCCGCGCGTTCCTGAAGCAGTCTCCGTGCGTGTCGGACGAACCAGTCATTTCGATGCGATTGCAGGCTGACAAGATTCAGATCCGACAGCGGTGCGAGGTCGACTTTCGCTGCAGCCCGCTGCCCGTAAGAGATCTTGTAAATCCGACCCGTGGCTCGCTGCGTGTTCACAACGCTGTGGCATTCGCCGGTATCGGACCAATCGCTCGAATACACGGAGCCATCAGGGCCATACTGCAAGGTGACACCCATGTACCAGGCGTCTTTGGCACGCAGCAGATCGCGACCATGCGATGCCATGTAACCGGAACCCTGTCGTCGCAGGATGTCGTTGTTGATTCGATGGCCATGCAGGTTGTGCATAAAGACGGTGTTGCGGTATTGATCCGGCCACGAGTCGCCGAGATAGATCATCGTTCCGCAATGGGCATGTCCTCCGCCTGCCTCATCCTCTTCAAACGTACCGATGCCGTCCTGGACACGCCCCTTCCCGACAAAATGCAGATGGTCGGCAATCGTCGCGAGCCGCTCGTAGGCGAAACGGCTCGATTCGCGGTTGCGCCACGGCTCATAGTGAGCGCCCTGAATCACATGATAGAGATGAGGATCGACGCAATTGCAGACGAAGCCCTGACCGTAGTCGTCC
>JANNGQ010001018.1:0-5037 GCA_031403975.1 Planctomycetota bacterium | reverse complement strand
TCAGACAGATCGCCGTGCGATTGAACTCATTCGTGACTGGATTCAACAGATGTCACCGGATACCGGGACGACGAAGCCAGACGGTCGTGAACCGAAATAGAACGGGAGGAAGTAGAACAGGATCGTATATACTGCACGCGGACCCGAATGCGACATTTCGTTGTAGCCGAAGTCGTGAGACTTCGGGCTGAATAACCAGACAGCCTCCGAATTCTCACGAATCCGGCTACAAGTCAATCAGGGCTGCGCCATCAACCTTGCCTGAATCAGTCGGGAAGGGCACACTGTGGAAATCCAATTCCTACGACGCTGCACGATGCGGACCAAATCGCCGGACATTTCCTCAGGCGAAGCCCCACACATCCTGGTCTCCGCGTATTGCGTTTCACTCTGCCTTGACATGGATCACTCTGATGACCGCAATCCTCACCACACGCCGCACGATGCTGAAGGGTCTGGGCGTTTCCGTTGCACTTCCATGGATGGAGTCACTCCGCGTCTGGGGGCAGGAAGCTGGAGATACGCCCGCCAGCGGTGAGGCACCCGTTCGATTTGCAGTACTGTTTTCAGGCAATGGATTTCACAAGGATCACTGGTGGGCGACCGGGTCCGGTCGGGACATGGAACTTGGCAAAGTACTGGAACCACTGCATCCGTGGCGAGAAAAACTGCTGTTCATCAAGGGGCTGTACAACGACGAGGCATTGAAGGGCAACATTCATAGCTCGCAGACCGGAAATCTGCTCAGCGGGGCTCCGTTGGAATCCGGCGGCGGAATCCGGAGCGGGACCAGCATCGATCAACTGCTGGCTCAGCATTACGGACAGACGACGAAAGTCCCGAGCCTCGTGCTGGGATGCGAGAAGGCTAACCCGTCGGTCCACAAGAATTACTCGATGCTGTACAGCAGTCACATTTCCTGGAGTTCCCCGACGACGCCGACACCGCTGGAAGTCTTTCCGGCGCTGGCCTTCGACCGTTTGTTCCGCGACGAAGCCGGCCGCGGTGACAAGAGTGTGCTGGATGCAGTTCTGGAGGACGCCGGAGATCTCCGCCGCAGGATCAGCAGCAGCGACCAACAGAAACTCGATGAGTATCTTGGTTCGGTTCGTGAAGTGGAGCTGCGGATTGCACGGGCCGGTCAACGGGGCGAGCTGCAGGGCTGGAAGCCGACTCTGGACAAACCCGACGTCGCCAGACCTGCGGACGGTATCCCGCAGGACATCAGTGAACATATGCGGCTGATGTGCGACATCCTGGTGCTGGCATTTCAGACCGACTCGACCCGGCTGTGTACGCTGAAACTGAACAACGACCACTCATCCCTGCGGTTTTCGAATCTGGGTGTTGACTACATGATTCACCACTTGCTGTCGCATCAGGAGTCCGATGACTGGCTGAAAGTGAACCGCTTTTTCATCGAGCAGTTCGCTTACATCGCCGCAAGGCTGGACGCGATTCAGGAAGGCGAACGCACACTGCTGGACAATTCGATGATCCTGTACTGCAGCAGCATGCTCACGGGCAGCCACGATGCGACGAAATTGCCGGTCGCGATACTGGGCCGCGGCGGCGGGACGCTGGAAACGGGCCGCGTACTGGACTATCTGGATAAACCGAATCGGAAGATGTGCAGCCTGTATCTGTCGCTGATGGACAAATTCGGCCTGCGACTGGAGAGCTTCGGCGATTCAGGCGAGCGACTGGCGTCGATCTGAGCGGTCGGTGAGCGATCAGCTGTACCGCAGGGATAAACAAATCCGACAACGCGGAATGCACCGCGTGTCGCTCCGTCATGTCCGATAATCCGAGTTCTTCCGGAATTCGGTATTCTTGTGGAAAATGCGGCGTGATAGAATTTGGCAACAAAGCGGTCGCGGGGGCCGCAAATCCGCTGAACCAGGGGAAACGTGCGCTGGGGAGCCGCGTTTTTCGTTTGTCAGCCTCTCGGTTTACGTCGGCGATGCTGAATCGTGCCTGAATCGTGCGTGAATCAGGCACGATTTTTGCTGTTCCAACGCATCCGTGCAGTTCTGGGTCAACAACAGTGAGAACTGTTTCTAACAGTTTTCTGCGCAGAAAGTGTGTCCATGGTCCTTTCAGCCGGAGCGATTTCTCCTCGCACCGCACCGTTCGCCTGTTCGCAGCGGATGATCTGGGTCATGCGGTGTCTGAGCCTGGCGGGCTTGGGGATTTCTGCGTACCTTGCCTGGACAGCCTTCAGCATGTCGCCGGCCTATGGCTGCAGCGGTGGAGACGTCATCGACTGTGATCATGTGCTGAAGAGCAAGTGGTCAAAAGTATTTGGTATTCCTGTCAGCGCGCCTGCGATTGGGCTCTATGCGAGTCTGCTCGTCATGCTGGCGTTTGTTCACCGCAATGCTCCCCCCAACTTTCTGAAGCTTGTTTGGAGCGGATTGACCGCCGGTTCGCTGATGGCCGGACTCGCAGCCCTGTGGTTTATCGGACTGCAGGTATTTGCGATGAACATGAAACTGTGCCCATACTGCCTGGCCGTACATACCTGCGGCATCATCCTTGCCGCACTCATGCTGTGGAACAAGGTGTCTTCGCCGCAGCAGAAAAGTCTCGCGGCGGCTTTCAGTATGGCGGCGGTCGCAGTCCTTGTGACGGTTCAGATTGGGACTCCGGAATCGGATAACTTTACTGTCGTCCGATACGACGATGCGGTTCCGCAGGTTGGTCAGAATCCCGATTTGGTTTCGGATGAAACGGGTTTCTTTGCCGCGCCGGGTGAGATTTTTGCCGCACCTGGTGCAATGTTCGAGGCTCCTGGCGAGATCTTTGAAGCCCCGGTGGAAGCGTCGTCCGCTCAGCAGACTGGTTTGCCGGACGCGGCGTCGACCGATGAAGCCGTCAAGGCCGACAACCTCGAGACTGGCGTGACATCGACATTGCTGCTGATTATGCCAGGGCGAGCGGGCCTGCTGACTCAGCTTCCATTCATGGTTTTGCAGGACAGCGAGAAGTCTGATACCGCTTCAACGAGCAGTTCCGCGGCAGCGACGGACGTGAACCAGAAAGATCCAACTGCGTCCGAAGGAGATTCGGCCGCGGCAGACTCAGCATCCGGCGAGCCTGCGAAATCCGAGGCCTCTGAAGTTCAGGCGGCGACTGTTCCGGAACCTCCCAAGCCGAGAATTGTGACGGTTGCGGGAAATCGAATCTCACTCAACGTGCGGCAGTGGCCTGTCCTGGGGTGATCCGGAGGCCCGTTATGTCTTTGTGGAAATGTTTGATTACACATGCCCGCATTGCCGCAATACGCACCATGCCGTCAAAGGCGCACTGGATCAGTACGGAAAAGATCTCGCAATTGTGGCTTTGCCGGTCCCGCTGGAATCTGCCTGCAATCGGGCAGCCAGTGGCGGAGGCCATCCGGGCGCCTGCGAACTGGCAAAGATCGCGGTCTCCGTCTGGCGGGTTGATCCTGCAAAGTTCCGCGAGTTTCATGACTGGGTGTTCGAGTCACATGCCACTCCGGCAACTGCCCGCAAGCGAGCCGAGGAACTGGTCGGGGCACCCGAATTCAGAAAGGAATTCTCCTCAACTATTCCCGGTGACTACATTAAGCGGCATGTGGACTTGTACGTCAAAGTCGGCTCCGGATCTGTGCCGAAGCTGATGTTTCCGAAGTCCACAATCAACGGTGAAGTGAACAGTAAAGCCACACTGGTAAGCACCATCGAGCGTGAGCTGGTGACGGTGGTCCGCAAATAGACATGATCGGGACCGGGACTGTAATGCTGATCGCTGAGTCATCCGGCAGAATATCATGTCGAACCGCTGGGATCTGATGCGTGTCTCGCTGGCGCGCCGCTTTTTTGTGGCGTGCATACTGCAGGCAGCTGTGGTGCTGGCCGCCGCCTGCTTGCTCGCTCTGATTTTCGGTCGGCAGGCTCCCTCAGAAAAACTGCGGCTTCCGGCCGCGTTTGCTTTCAGTACAGTGTTTCTGGCTGTCGGCAGTTATTGCCTCGAACGCGCCCGCCTGCTCGTTCGCCTCGAGCGGCAGTCAGGATTCCGCCAGACGCTGCTGACGTCGCTCGGGTTTGCGATGCTGTTTGTTTCCGTGCAGGGATTCGGAATCTGGGCGATCGATAAGGGCACACGCAACCCGCAGGAAGTGCAGATCGGAGTCCACGGATTTGTCATCATGCTGACGGCTCTGCACGGCATGCATTTTATGGTCGCGCAGTCCGTTCTGCTCTGGGTAACTTTGTCTGCATTCGCCGACCGATACGACCACGAATACTATTGGGGCGTGACTTTCGCTTCGTGGTGCTGGCATGTTCTTGGTATCGTCTGGCTGGCGATCCTGGTTGTGTTTAGCATGGCGTTCATTGCGTAGCCGTGCCGCACCCGACACCCGCCTTCGGGCCTGCCCCGGTGGAATCTGCACAACACACGTCCATGAATGTCTTCACACAAGCTCGGATTGCCGGGTCTACTGCGTAAATTAGCGTCAATGAGCGTTCATTAGCGGTTTGGAACCGCTAATGAGCGCTGATGGACGCTGATAGAAGCGAATCAACAAGAGACACGAATCCAATCACGACATCAGGATCGAGATTCCATCATGAGTCCACACTGCACGAGCTCTCTCGGCCGTTCTATTCAGCCGGCAACACTTCTGCTGGTGCTGATCCTCGCCTCTCATGCCAGTTTCCATTCAGCGTCGAGGGTTGCCGCCGGTGAGGACGAGACTCCTCCAGCGAAAGCCGTAACAGCCGAAGAGGACGCGAGGATCGAGCAGATCAATTCGGAACTGTCGGCAACTCTGATGAAGCAGCTGGCGGACATCGGCAAGATCGACGGGCGGCAGCCCGCCGCTGTCGATCAGTTATCTCATCGAGCGGATCTCCAGATGTTCCTCGGCGAATTTCAGAAGGCGGAGGCCGACTATCAGCCGAGGACCGCGTTCAGGACGAGGATTCCCGCGATCGCCGCAGCGTCCACCATCTCGCCGAGAACGACCATGAGCACGGCCGATCCGGCGAGCAGCGCCACGAGCAGGTT
>JANNGQ010001017.1:0-1749 GCA_031403975.1 Planctomycetota bacterium | reverse complement strand
GTCCCGAATCGGCAGGCGATGCAGTTCCTCCTTCGGCAGTGTCTGAGATTCTGGCTCTGCAACCCGATCAGCGAAGCGAAGATCAACGTCGTCAACTGGCGGCCTACGTTGTCGAGCGGCGCATCGATCGCGAGCTGGCTGAGCTGCCAAAGCAGGATCTTGTTTACTGCGGGACCAACTTGTTCAAAGCCGACGGTTCTTTTAAGCCGACCAGGACCCCTCGGATCGTGCATATCCTGAATCGCGGGAATATCACGGAACCTGTTTCAGAGGCCAGGCCAGGGGCACTGACATGCGTGCCCGGATTGTCGCCGGAGTTCTTAATCGAAGATCTCAATCAGGAAGGCCTGCGACGCGCGGAACTGGCTCGATGGCTGAGTGATCCGCGCTGTGGGCTGACGTGGCGATCCATCGTCAACCGCGTGTGGCATTATCATTTCGGTCGTGGCCTGGTGGAGACACCCGATGATTTCGGACACATGGGAGCGATGCCGACTCATCCGGAACTGCTCGACTGGCTGGCGATCACGCTGCAGGAAAACGGTGGGTCGCTCAAGTCACTGCATCGGATGATGGTCACAAGCGCCGTGTACCAGCAGTCCTCCATGCATCGGGAAGACTGCGCTGCGGTGGACGCTGCGAATCAGCTTCTGTGGCGAATGAATCGGCGACGACTGGACGCGGAGTCGATCCGGGACACGGTCCTGTTTCTTGCCGGCGACCTGGATACCACGATGTACGGGCCTTCGGACAAACAGTTCATTCAGACGCCCGGTGTGCATGTCACGCCCAACGTCGATTATGTCAACTTCGACGTTGACAATCCTGCCAACAAACGCCGCAGTGTCTACCGATTCATTTTTCGCACGCTGCCCGACCCGTTCATGGAAGCGCTGGACTGCCCTGACGCATCACAACTTACTCCCGTGAGAAACGAGTCGGTGACGGCATTGCAGGTGCTGGCCACGATGAATGACCAGTTGGTTGTGCGGGAATGTGAACGACTGGCACAGAGACTGGCTGCTTCGGAACCGCAGCTCGAACGACAGATTGATGTGCTGTACGGGACACTGTTTGGCCGATCTCCGACACCGGAAGAAGCGAATGCCGTTGGCATTTATGCACAGAACTTTGGTTTGCCAAATACTGTTCGAGTCCTTTTCAACTCCAACGAGGTCATGTTTCTTGACTGACGAAAGTCGGTGAGATCATGCGATTCCGGCCTCACGACGACAAGGGGAGCGCCCATGGACCGACGTGAATTATTATGGCAGATCGGCGCCGGGTTTGGAGGTCTGGCTCTGGCGCAAATGCTGAGTGACGATGGCTTGCTGGCCGACGCGGCAGACTCACGTCCGCAGTTCGCCGGCGGTTTGCACCACCCGGCGAAAGTGCGACGGATCGTTCAGTTGTTCATGAATGGCGGCGTCAGCCAGATGGACACGTATGATCCCAAGCCGGAATTGACAAAGCGGCACGGCGAGAAGGTTGATTTCGGCATCAAGTCGGCGGTGACAAGTTCGCCGGGCGCGATTATGAAATCGCCGTTCTCCTGGAAGCAGTACGGGGAATGCGGTCGCTGGGTCAGCAGCATCTTTCCGCATACGGCCGGATGTGTGGATGATCTGGCCTTCCTGATGGCGATGACGTCAAAAACGAACGTCCACGGCCCCGCCAGCTATATGATGAATTCCGGCTTTGTGTCACCCGGATTTCCCTGCATGGGAGCCTGGATTTCGTACGCATTGG
>JANNGQ010001016.1:0-5073 GCA_031403975.1 Planctomycetota bacterium | reverse complement strand
GGAGTCAAGTTGTACGGTCCGTTCACCAATGCCGGAAAGCTGCGAGGTACGATTGCCGTCCTGCAGAAGATCTTTCGCTTCCGAACCTGCACTCTGGAAATCGAAGCTAACGATGAACGCTGGCGCTGGTTTCGGCCGTGCCTGCTGGCGAGATTCAGTGTACGGCTCCGTGCAATCTGCGGATCAGCCGGGAGGACTATCGCGAAGACATCCGTCGTCTGCGAGTCTTTCTCGACGGCGGCAAGGCGAGCCTGCTGAAGGAATTGGAAGCGTCCATGCAGCAGGCGTCCCGAGAACTGAAGTTTGAAAGGGCCGCTCGTTTCCGGGATCAGATCACCGCTCTGAACAGTTTGAGTCTGCGAGGTGATCTGGAGAGTCATGCTCAGCCGGAAGTGTTCTTTATCGATCCCCGCAAGGGGCTGGCAGGACTGAAAAAAGTCCTGAAGCTGAATGAGGTGCCTCGTCGCATCGAAGGCATCGACATCGCGCATCTGCAGGGAAACGAAACCGTGGCCAGCCTTGTGCAGTTTATCGACGGCCTGCCCTTCAAGCCCGGTTACAGGCGGTTCAGGCTCCAGTCGGTCGAAGGAGTCGACGACTTTGCCTGCATGCGAGAAATCGTGACACGCCGCTTTCGAAAGCTCAGTCAGGAGGGTGAGTCCTTCCCGGATCTGCTGCTGATTGACGGAGGCAAGGGACAACTAAACGCCGTGATGGAAACGTTTCATGTCCTCAACATCACGCCTCCGACCACGATTTCACTCGCCAAGAAGGACGAAGAAATTTTTATTCCCGGGGAATCGGAACCGATCAAGCTGAGTCGTCATGCGTATGGTCTGCGACTGCTGCAGTACGTCCGCGACGAAGCGCACCGTTTCGCTCAGCTCTATCACCACATGCTCCGCCGCAAGGCTGCGCTGCCCGGGAAGACGCAGAAACGGAAGAAGACCTGATGTGTGTACCGCCGGTTCGGCTTCGTCAGGTTACTGCACAAAACCGCGCTGGTCATGCGTCGCGGGCAGCACTTTCCCGAACCCACAGCCCCAGATCCACAGGCGGCACTTTAATCCCCGAGTGCCGCAGCATGTTGATCATCTGAGCCCGGTGATGCGTTCCGTGACCGCATAACTGAATCAGGGTCTCGACCACAGGGGAGCCGACAGAAAAGCCTCCTGGGATTGCCATCACGACTCTCTGCGCAGATTCGGCATCGAGCCCGCTGATGAAGAGGTTTCGCCTTTCAATGACTCGCTGCAGTTCATCACAGTGCTGTGCGACAGTTGTTAATTCCGAAGCTTTCTCAAAGTGCGACGGCCCGACGGTCCAGTTGCGATACCACCAGCGCTCCGCATCCGCGATGTGCAGCGCCGTCTTGCGGATCGTGCCCATCCCGATGTTCCACGACCGGTCCAGCGCCGCATCATCCAGCTCCCGGGCGCAGCGCAGCACACGGTCATTTGCCCAGTCGCCGTAGGCGCAATACTGTTCGATCAGACGAGCATCCCAGGCCACGGATTTACCGGGGCTCGCGGCGATTTCCAGCCCCCACTGCTGAAGAGCGGCGGCGGTCGACGGCTCCTGCTGGAAGAAGGGATGAGCCAGCCGATAGAACACATAGTCCAGCCCTCCGGGCACTGTCTGACCAAAGCTCTTGAGAAAGCTGAGGGCCTGTGCGCGATGATGGATTCCGTGATTGGCGACATGCAGTGCGAGATCTCCCAGCGCAACGCTGAATGCACTTCCCTTTGCATCTTTGTAATGAACGGCCTGCCGCCAGCCGTCACTCCGTTCGCGATCCAGAAGCGACTGTCGCCTTGAATTGACCTGCTGCAGCCTTTCCGCCATGTCGTTGAGAGACAGTCCCTCGGCATCGGTCGGAAACGCCCGCCACGGATCGCCGTTCCAGCGTTCGAACCAGATCTCTTCCGCAGCCAGAATATGGAACAGCGTATTCCGCAGCGACCCGAATCCCATTTCGCGAGGCTGATCCAGCTGTGAGTCATCCAGCTTCAAGCTTAAGTTGAGGAGCCGGCCGTTGGCCCAGTTGTTGTAGAGGTAGAGATCTTCAAGAATTGTCGTCGATTGCATGCACTTGTCTCCGGCACCCGCGAACGCTGTCCTCAACCGAATCAGTTTCCTCCGGCCCGAAAATTGTGGCGGACGCTGGAAACTGTGGGTAGCGACTTCAGGAATTCGGCGGGGCGGCCTCAGGCCGGTCTCCCGGGAATCTCCGGTGTCTGATAGTTTTCACCGTGCTTCGATGCGTCAATTCACAGTCGCACTGTCCAGTTCCGGCGGAAGGACTCGCATGGAAACCTTTCAGAATCAGACGGCGTTTCTGACCGGTGCCGCATCAGGCATCGGAAGATCTCTGGCACTCGCACTGGCGGCTGAGGGATGCCATCTGTGCCTTGTGGACATCAATTCTGATGGACTGAATTGTCTTGCAGAAGACTTGTTGGACTGCGGAGTCCGAGTCCGAGTCCGGACGTACGTCTGCGATCTCACGGATCGTCAGGCAGTGACGGACGTCGTGGAAGATGCGCTTGCGGCGACTGGTGGAATTGATCTGCTGATCAATAACGCCGGCGTCGCATACTATGGAGCGACGGATCTGATGACTCGTGAGCAATGGGACTGGTTGATGACCATCAACCTGCTCGCTCCGATCCGGATTACTCAGCAACTGTTGCCGTCACTTCTGCGGCGGAGAGATCCCCATATCGTGAACATGTGCAGCATCTCCGGGCTGGTTGCCGGAGGTCGCTTTGCCGCCTACCACACCAGCAAGTTCGGACTCATTGGATTCACGGAATCGCTCCGGGCTGAATACGGACGCCGTGGCGTCGGTGTAACGGCCATTTGTCCTGGTCCGGTTCTGACAAATCTGTATGCTGCTGCTGCCGGTGGTCGTTCCGACAAGGCCGTTCCGACCCCGCCTCGCTGGATGTGTGCCACGCCGGAGAAAGTGGCGTCCATTACACTCAGAGCCATCCGCAGGAACCAACGCCAGGTGCTGATCACGCCGACGGCCCACTTTCTGTTTCAGTTGAAGCGATTCGCTCCGTGGCTGATCGACTTCATGAACCGCTTCAGCCGCAATGGAAAAAAGAAGCGACTCGCCGCGATCGCCGCCGAGTCCTCGGCGATTCCACTCGTACCAGGCACAGAGCCCGCTCCAGCGTCCGAATCCCGGGCTGCGTGATCAATAAATCGAGGGACCGGCATCTTTGCTGCCGTCCGAATGCAGGAAGCGGAAGTCGCTGCCTTCGTTCGCCTGTGTTGCCTGGTCGAAATACAGCTTCCCGTAGCCACGAGTGAACTTCCCCTGGGGAGCAACCCATGCCTTTCTGCGAATCGCGAGGGTTTCGTCCGCCACGTCCAGCTTCAATTGTCGCCCGGCGACGTCCAGTGTGATCATGTCTCCGTTTCTTACGAGAGCCAGCGGTCCGCCGACGAAGGACTCCGGTGAAACGTGCAGGACGCAGGCTCCGTAACTGGTGCCGCTCATGCGCGCATCACTGATGCGGACCATGTCGCGGACGCCCTGCTGCAGTAGATATTTCGGGATCGGCAGCATGCCCCATTCCGGCATTCCGGGTGCACCCAGCGGCCCTGCGTTCTGTAGTACGATGACATGATCCCTTGTCAGTGCGAGTGACGGTTCATCGATACGAGCTTTCAGATCCGGATAGTCTGCGAACACAGCGGCAGGCCCTCGGTGCTGCAGCAGTGCCGGTTCAGCGGCGGCCGGTTTGATCACGCAGCCGTCGGGTGCGAGATTGCCCCGAAGTACAGCCAGGCTTCCAGTCGGGCAGACCGGGTTGTCCCGACGTCGAATCACATCGGTATTCCAGATTTCGGCTCCCTCAATCGCATCCTTCAGAGTCCGCGCTTCGACCGTTTCCGCTTCAAGATGCAGCAGGTCAGCAATCTGCGCGAGCAATGCGTTCAGGCCGCCTGCATCAAAAAAATCGGCCATCACATAACTGCCGCTCGGACGCAGATTGGCCAGCACAGGTGTCCTCCGGGCGCTTCGGTCAAAATCTTCCAGGGTCAGAGCCACGCCCGCGCGACCGGCCATTGCCATCAGGTGGACTATCGCGTTTGTGGAACCTCCGATCGCCATCAGCGTAGTGATCGCGTTCTCAAAAGCTGCGCGATTCAGCAGTTCGGTCGGCCTGACTCCGGACCACGCCAGTTCGACCGCCTGCTGTCCGGTCATGGCTGCCATCCGCGCGTGGCCGGAATGAGTCGCCGGCAGTGAACTCGCTCCGGACAGGGTCATCCCCATGACTTCGGCCAGCGCCGTCATCGTCGATGCCGTTCCCATCGTCATGCAGTGGCCTGGCGAGGCGGCAATGTGATCTTCCAGTTCGCACCATGACTCGCATGACATCCGCCCTGCCCCGCGTTCGGCCCAGAACCGCCAGATGTCGGTGCCGCTGGCGAGCTGTTCGCCGCGCCACGATGTGCGGTTCATCGGTCCGCCCGGCATTACGATCGACGGAACATCCGCACTGAGAGCTCCCATGAGCAATGCCGGAGTTGTTTTGTCACAGCCGCTCATCAGCACGGCTGCGTCGATGGGATAGGTCCGAAGGACTTCCTCCGTTTCCATGGCAAGGAAGTTGCGGTAGTACATGGACGTCGGCTTCATGAACGTCTCGCTGAGTCCCATCACAGGGATCTCAACGGGGAAACCGCCTGCCTGCCAAACTCCGCGTTTGATGTCTTCCACACGCTGTTTGAAATGTGCATGGCAGGAGATCAGATCGTTCCAGGTATTCAGGATGCCGATCATCGGCTTCCCGGCGAATTCCTCGGTTCTGAATCCCGCCTGCTTCTGTCGCGATCGATGGCCGAATGATCGGAGATCATCCGGCCCGAAATAGGAATGACTGCGAAGCTGTTCAGGCAAGAGTCGGGTGCGTGGGTACATGCGGCGTTCGATGCAAAGAATCTGAGTCACAAAAATGAGGATGGCAGAGACAAAGCGAAGCTCCACCACAACCGGGCTCGTCCCAGTGGTTCAGCGGCTTTTTGCGATACTGTCGTAGTTCCTTGTGGGGC
>JANNGQ010001015.1:0-6541 GCA_031403975.1 Planctomycetota bacterium | reverse complement strand
GTTTGCACTCGGTTGTGATTATCGGTGAGGATCAGGCAGGAAATACCGTCCAGGAGTCGGCGAGCTTCATCGTGGATACGCGTGGGCCTCGGACTGCGAGTGTCACGCCACACGGAACGGTGATCGGGACGCAGAGTGAGTTCACAATTGTTCTGGCCGCAGATCAGATTGTGCAGGATCAGGTGACGAAGGGTGTCAACTGGGTGTTGCAGGCGAGCGGTGGAGATGGAATCTTTGGCAACGCGAACGATTTTGTGGTGCCCGTCTTTGATGAACAGTTGCTCTACGATCCCGCGACGCGGACGGTGCGGATCGCTTTGCCGGCACCGTTGGCAGAAGATACGTACCGGCTGATCATTCGCGGTGCCGGTCCCGACGTCATCCGGGATCTGGCGGGGAATCCATTCAACGACGGCATGGATTTCGTTCACCGTTTTGTTGTGCTTGACCTGCCGGCACTCGAACGTGAACCGCGGCGAACCATCTCAGCCGGAACACAGCCCAATGATGTGCTGATCGCCGATTTGAATGCCGATGGATTCGATGACCTGATCTCTGCCGACCTCGCGACCGGCGGCCTGACCGTCGCCATGAACTGGCGCGGTCAGGAATGGCGGTCGGTCACGTCCGTCAACCTGGGAGTCGGAGCGATCCATGCTCTGGCATCCGGTGACTTCAACGAAGACGGCCACACCGACTTGTTGCTGCGTGGATCCAGCAGCGTGTATGTCGCCATGGGTGACGGAAACGGCGGATTCACGCTGGGACAGTCGCTGTCAGCGAACGGTATGACCATCTCAGCCAGCGCCGGTCGGATCGGTCTGCTCGCCGCAGACGTAACCGGCGATGGAAATCTGGATGCCGTGGTGCTTGCTCCGGTCTCAAACCAGATTCTGGTGTTCGCTGGTGCTGGTGACGGATCATTCACACAAGCAAACGCGATTTCTTCCGGTGGTACGGAACCGGTCGATCTCGCGATCGCCAACTTTGTCGGTGACGCAGCTCTCGATCTGGCAATTGCTCATCGAACGACCGGCAACGTGACGTTCCTGCAGGGCAATGGTCTGGGTGCGTTCGCTGTGCAGGACTACTACACAGTCAGCGGCCTCGCTGGAGCCGGCACACTCAAGACGGCTGACTTCAATCAGGACGGTCGGCAGGATCTGGCACTGGCGGCCGGTGCGAACGTGTTCGTATTGCTGAATACTCTCAACGCCATTCAGGTGATTCCGCTCGCGAACGGCAACTTCGATGCGGGGCTCAATGGCTGGACGACCGAAACGGCTCCTGCCGCGGCTGTCAGCTCCGGTGTGCAGGTCATCGGCGGCGTCGCCCTCTTCCAGGAAGGCAATGCCGGACGCGTGACGCTGTCACAGCAAATCGTCATCCCGGCCGGTGCCACGGCACTCAGTTTCGATCTGGTTGACAACGGCCTGGAGACAGCTCTTGCCAGCTTCCTGCCGGATGCCTTCGAAATCAGTCTGCTGGATGAATCCGGCCAGTCGCTGCTGCCGACCATCGGTGTGGATCTGACGGCCTATGCGAACGCAGCCCCGGGCGGCGAGCTGTTGCTGGGTGGTCGTGTCACGATCGACGGTACTCGGGTGACGCTGGACCTGTCCGGCATCGCGGTCGACACTCTGGCAACGCTTTATCTGGATCTGGTAGGCAGCGGACCGGGAACCGGTTCCACTGTCAGTGTGGACAACTTCGCCGTGCTGGTTCCACCCGCCATTGTGCAGTCCTTTGTCGCGGGTAGCCTGAACGGCACATTCCAATCGCTGCGTCAGATCGCTGTGGGTGATGTGGATGGCGACGGACGGATCGATTTGGTGGCAACCGACGCCGTCGGCAACCTGGTGGTCTACAGTGGCGACGATCAGGGTGGTTTCGCTCGAACCGATTTTGATACACGCGCACTGGGTTCAGGGCCTCGTGCTCTGGCCATTGGTCGACTGGTGGGTGGAGCTGCGGACGATATCGCCTATTCGCTGTTCGATTCCGGCCTGATTGTCAGTCCTCTGGCTCTGATCGAGCGAACCGATGTGACCGATCGAGTGACAGTGCGGTACTACGGCACTCGATTCGATGAACTCACACAATCCGTGGCGTTCTACGGGACAGTCACGAACACTTCGAATGAGCCAATCAGCGGCATTCTTCAGCTGGCATGGTCCGAGATGATGCCGGCCGGTTCCATCGCCGTCGACCCGAACGGTACGTTCTCCGGTGGGTTTACTTATTTCGACCTGACAAGCCTCACCGGCGACGGGGTGCTGGATCCGGGTGAGACGACCTCGGCGAGATTGTTCGCCCTGCAAAGTCCGCTGCCCGATCGGTATTCGTTCCAAACCCATGTCTACATCGCGTCGTTCACGCCGGGTTCCGGGGCAACCAGCCAGCAGTCATTGCCGTCGGTCACCATCCAGTTGCCAGCCGATCCCGTCGATGCCGGTGCGTCAATCACTGCAGTCCTTGCTGGCCAGCCTCGCCCAGGGAGCGACTGGGCCGGGTTGTTTCCCGTGGGTGCGTCGGATCAGAACTACGTCGACTGGGTGTATCTGAATGGATCCCGCAGCGTTTCTTCGTCTTCACAGGCTGCGGCATCGCTGACTTTCAGAGCTCCATTTGCAGCCGGACAGTACGAAGTGCGAGTGTTCGCTGCAAATTCCTACATTCGACTCGGGACCAGTGCAGCGGTCACGGTCATCGGCAGCGATCTGGCACCGCCGACAGTGCCCGCGATACTCTCGTTCGGCACTGACACGGGCGACTCGTCCAGCGATCGATTGACCAGTGACTCGACGCTTAATTTCTCCTGGACTGCTGCTGGTGATCTCAGCGGCGTTCGCGGTTACTGGTGGGCGATCGACGACGACACGCCAGAGTCCGGTGGAACATTCACGACCAATCTGGTGGCCACCATTCGCGTGGCTGGCGATGGCCGACACACGTTCTATGTGCGAGCTGTCGACAACTCGCTCAACTGGAACTTAAGCGATACGGCCAGCGTCGCGTTCGAACTCGACACAACAGCACCACGGGTCGTAACCGCAGCGCCTGCCGGAGGATCGCTGCTGACGTCTGGTCCACCAACGATTGATTTGCAGTTTACGGAAGCGATGGATCGTTCGGCATGGTTGTTGTCGACTGCCGCACTCAGGCTTTCCGGGCCGGGCGTGGGACAAGCCACGGTAGGTGTTCCCGTGTGGCTGGATGATCGAACTGTCCGATTCCCGATCACTGGCGATTGGAGTGTAGGCTCGGTACAGGTCGAGCTGCTGAGCGGCAGTCTGTTCGACCGGGCCGGCAACAGCGTCCTCGGTTTTGTGCGGCAGTTCACGCTCACCGAAAACGCACCGACCAGCCTTGAAGTGTCTCAGAGTCAGGTGAACGCCGGCGCTGCCGTGACGGTTTCGCTTCGCAACGGTCCGGCACAGTCAGGCGACTGGATGGGCCTGTTTGCCGTGGGTGCGCCCGACGATCGGCCGCTGGACTGGTCATGGCTCGACGGCACACAGTCGCTGACTGCACCACAGAGCGGCATCGCCAATGCTGACCTGACCTTTGCATCGCCAGCCGCGTCTGGTGCCTACCAGTTCCGACTGTTCTCAGGTGGTACCCGATCTGCAGTCAGTTCGACGCTGGTGGTCACGGGTGTCGAGATCTTTCTGGACTTTGACGGTGGCTGGCTGGTTGATCAGTTGGGCGTGGTGGAAGTCTCAGGATCCACCGGACGCAGCCATGACGGCTTCGTCTCATATGGCGGGTTGTCATGGGACGCTCAGGTTCAGCAGATCCTGGATACCGTCCGGCTGGATTTCGCCGCGTTCGCAGTCGACGTGATCTACGACAACAACTGGCAGACGAACCCCCGGTTTGGTGCCGGTGACAGTGTCATCATGATTGGCGGGAACGGTCCGTGGATCGCTGGGACCAATCCCGTTGTGTCGGCGACATCCGTCCGCTGGATTGCCGGGATTGCCCCATGGGATCCGGGCAATGCGACCGCCAATGTGGGATTTGTGTTCGCTGGTGCGACAGCGTCGGCATCGAGTATCCTGGGCTGGTCGGCTGCCCAGTTCGTTCAGCAGGTATCCAACACGGTCTCTCATGAGATTGGTCATACGTTTGGTCTCGATCACGTCACGCAGCTGGGTGGATCGAACGAATTGCTGGGCACGGCCGAGACGGGAACTCAGATCCGAGGCGACGGCCAGTTTTCCGAGCTGACTCTGCCACGACAACACGGCGGAGCGTATGCCTCGTACGCTGCTTTGGCGTCGCTGCTGGGGCTCAGGACGGCATCTGCGAACGGCAGCACGAGCGGGCAAACATTCATTATGGCGGGTGCCGGACTGAATGCCGGGCAAAGCGATCCCACGATCATCGTCGTGCAAAGATTCGAGGACCAGGGCGATACCGGCGGTGCTGACAGTGCCGGTCCATTGATCAATGGTGATTTCACGGTCGGTCCGGATCAGCTGGAAGGCTGGACTGTGTCCGATCCAGCATTGGTGCAGGTGAACGACAATCACCAGGCCGTGCTTCGCGAGAGTGCCACAGCGCGAGAAGTCAGTGTCTATCAGGACTTCGTCATTCCGGCGGGAGCACGCCAGCTGTCATTCGTGCTGACCAGTCTGGGTCAGGACGGTTCGCTGCTGGCTGGTGCCGTTCCGGATGCCTTTGGAGTTTCTCTGCTTGATCCCGCGACCCTGTTGCCGTTGGTATCACCGGTCAGCGGTCTGACGGACTCGTACTTGATTCGCGACCTTGTGGCTGATTTGATGCGTCAGGAGATGGCCTCCAGAGTCACGCTTTTGCCAGGAACGGACGCCGCGTCACTGCAGGTCGTTCTGGATGTCCGGGACCTGAGTGGTCAGACAGTGAGGTTGTTATTCCGGCTGCTGGGTGGTTCGGATGGATCGCGGCTGGACGGCTCAATCGCAATCTCCGACGTGAAGGTGCTTTTAGAAACAGCACCGGTCGTTGATGCAGGCCCCGATCAGACTGTCACAGAAGGAGATGTGATTACACTGACGGGCAGCTTTACCGATCCGGATCTTGGCGACACGCATTCGGTCCGATGGATTCTGTCTGCCAGCAACGGCCAGATTGTCGCCGACGGGTTTGATTCCACGTTCCAATTCACGCCGCAAGACAATGGCACATACACGCTGACGTATTTCGTGACGGATGCAGCCGGGACCGTCGGCAGCGATACGATCATCGTGACGGTGGACAACGCTCGACCGACGGCTGCACTCAGTGCTCCGGCTGAGATAAATCTGGCTGGTACGGCCATCGGACTCGCAGCGTCAGCAACGGATCCCGGCTCGGCTGACACGGCTGCTGGTTTCAGCTATTCCTGGAGCGTGAGCAAGACTCGCGGCGGTATCACAACGTACTTCGCCTCGGGCACAGGATCGGCAGTGGCGTTCACGCCCGACGAGGATGGCACCTATGTGGTAAGTCTGACGGCGACTGATAAGGACGGCGGGACGAGTTCAACGACGACGCGCGAGATGATCGTGACTTTGCCGACGCTGAAAGTTGAGCAAATCACCATCAACAACGGGGCAGCCCAGCGGTCCAATATTGAAACGATGACGGTCCGATTCAGTCACGCCAGCAATCTGCAGTCGCTGATTGATGATGGAAGCATTTCTCAAACTGTGCGTCTGGTGGGAATCACCACAATTACGCTGGAAGCCTGGCGATTCCGATATGATCCGGTGACGTTGACACTCACAATCGACTTCACCATAGACGGATTTGGCGGAAACCGGTCGACGCTTCTTGCGGATGGCCGGTACAAAATCCAGTTGGATACGAGGCTGATTTCAGTTCCCTCAGCACCAGTCGTGAAGCTGCAGGACGACGACGGTCAGAATGATTTCTTCCGCAGCATCAGCTTCCATCGACTCCGGGCGGATTTTGATGGCGACGCGGATGTCGATCTGATGGACCGCGACCTATTGTTTCAGAATTACGGCCGGGCGTTCGATGACCCATTGCAATTTGCTTTTGACCTGAATGGTGACGGCAGGATCGACAACTATGATTATCTGCAGTGGAAGAAATTTTACGGGCGTCGGCTCTGATTGTCTGATATTGTGTGTGCCGTAGTTCGACACGCGAGGTTTTCTGAGTTTGCCGTAGGGAAGTCCGGTGGAGGAACTTCTGACCGAGACTGGTTTTTCTTAGTTGGACAGCGCCACTTTCCCCTCTCCCCCAAGTCGTTTTCGTGTTTTCGCGTCTCGTGGGAATGTAATGTTGCCGCAAAGGACTTGGGGGAGAGGGCAGGGTGAGGGGGCTGTTTTTTGCGCGACGCCGACCTTGAACGCCCCTCATCCGGCCTACCGGCCACATTCTCCCCCGAAACAGGGGAGAAGGGACTTTTCGCGTGCCGTAAACCATTGGCAAAGCAGAACTTGTTACACAAATTGGCGCTGTCCAATTAGAGAGACTGAACAATGTTGTTGTACTGCAGGCAAACCGCTGTTCGAGTTGTGTTCCAGGCGGCGATCGCCATTGGACT
>JANNGQ010001014.1:0-4264 GCA_031403975.1 Planctomycetota bacterium | reverse complement strand
CTCCGAAAACCCCGCGAGTGCCTGGCTGTCCTTCTGGCGCGAGAATTGAAGTTCTGACAGAATTGAAAGTGCATTCATCCTGGCATCCGACGGTTCCTTATCCAGTTTCAGAGCTCGCTCAGCCCAGAGTTCAGACTGCTGGTGCCATGAGATTTCAGTCGCGATTCTTGCCAGCCCGGACGCCACTTCAGCGTCTCCGGCTCCACCGTCCCAGGCAACGCTGAGGTCTTCCTGCGCCGACTTCAGCGCTTGCTGGTAATCCACTTCGGGATTGCTCAGTGCGACGTGAAGCCACGCCAATCCTCTTGTCCTTGCAGCGTCAGCCGCGGAAACGTTCTGTTCCGGCAGCATCGCAAACAACGACGTCGAACGGGCATCGACAGGCGGATCCTCGGGCGAATGGATTCCGATCCGGTGGTGTGTAAATGCCACATGCGGAACTTCTGTTGGCGCTGCCGGCATATGACACTTCACGCACTGATCCTGAGCCACAGACTGCCGAATGGCAGGAGATTCAGCGCACTTGTCTTCATCGTGACAACTGAGACAGGTCCGGCGATAGTGCTGAGGCAGCTGCTCATCGGAAATGCTGTGATGCGGCTTGTGGCAGGTGATGCAGGTCAATGTTTCCGACTTCTGATAACAGAGGCTGCTGTGCATCTGCTCGACATGTCCCACAATCGTCATCTGAGTCGAACTGCCGACACGAAAGTCCTGGCGGAACGCAGCCAGAGTCTGCCCTGGCCGGAACGAATCGAAGCGCTGTCCCCGGACGGGAATCTGAGCATCACCCTGGAGATGACACTGCTGACAGACCGATTCTGAAAGCTCGCGTGTCAGGTGGATTGGATTCACGATGGAATAATCGACTCCGCTCGGAGTCCCTGTGGGGCCATCCCCGGCGTGCTGCTCGGCATGGATCGATCCCGGACCATGGCAGCGCTCGCAGCTGATCGCCGTTTCATGCACCGCAAAGTCAAACTCGTTCTGATTGAGGATTTGAACGTTGCCGGCATGGCAGTACAGGCACCGCGCAGACACGACCCGCCGAAAGGACAACTGATCGGCAAAATCATAACCCGGCGACATGTCCCAGCATTGTCTGGTCGAATACCACGTCAGAGGTGCCTGTACACGATATTGATCGGGCTTCGACAGAAAGCTGTGGCCGAATCGCCCGGAGCCGATCACATATTCAATCGCGTACGTGACCGGCGGCTGCCTGTTGCCGTCGATCACGATTGATTCCGAATGTTCCATCAGCGCCTCGGCCGTCGTAGCGGTGTAATGATACCCCGACTTTTCATGATGAAGTTCACCGTCCACAAGCCGGATGTTCTCCGGAAGCGACATCGATCTGGAATGCCTCGTTGCCTGAAACGCCGAGGCCTGCTCTGCATGGCATTCGGCACAGCGTTGACCGCCGACCTTGCTGGCCTGCGGCTCGACATTCAGGAACGGGGATTCCGGGACAGCGGGAACAGGCAGTGCAACGGTTTTGTCTGCTCCATTCTCAGCAACAGAAACCTCGGGCGAAGAAACGGAACTCGGCTTTGTCGAATCAGCTGATGACCCGCAGCCGACCTGCACAATCCCGAAAAGCAGCGTGAGCCAGGCAGCCGCCCAATTGTGACCTGCCACGATGCACACTTGCCCGAGTTGATCAGCCGAGCGTTTTGAACAGCCGAATCCTGCGAGTTGCATGAGAATACGCATATGAGTCTTCGACGCAATCTGTGGGTCGATTTGCAGTAAACAACGGTAAAGTGAATGATTGGCGGACAGGCTGTTTTGCATTGGTCCCGGTCGCAAACGAGAATCAACAGAAGCTGAGACACCCGGGATTATCCGTGTTTTCTTCGGCTGTGCAAAACCTGATGGACTGAAGCATCCGGGATATCTCGAATCTGAATAAGACATCACTGTGATCAAGAGCATTTGGAAACGCGGTTGGTCGGCTCTGGCATTGCTGTGCCTTGTCACGATACTCATTGTCCTATTCACGGGCATTCGGTCCTACATGACTGATGAACGGACGGTTGCCGAACAGCGTGTCCGGGAGGCTGCCAAACAATTGCTTCGAGGCAAACTTGACGCGGCATTCGATCTGGCGACCAGTATTCCCTCGAGTGACCCTTTGTTTGGAGCCGCACAACTGATACTGGGGGAAACCGCGAACCAAAGGGGAGACTTTGAAACGGCGATCAGATGCTACGACCTGGTTCGGCGGGATCGTTCTGAAGAGGATTTCAAGGCGCGTCTGGCGGCAGGAGAAATCCATCTGCGGAAGGGACGTCTTTCACGCGCGATGCGCGAGTTTGCCGATGCGAGTCGATGCCAGCCGGAGAACCCGCTGGTCATCAGCCGAACTGCATTTGTTCTGGGGTTGTCCGGCAGACGCGTCGAGGCGGCACCTGCTTCACTGGCGTTGATCCGAAGCAACCGGTTTTCTGTGGAGCAGCTGGCCCATATCGGGGAGCAGAGTTCGGTCATCGGGCTGACAGAGGATCTTCGTTTGACAGTCCCGGCGGCAGACGACGCCATGCTGAACCTTGCGAACGGCCGCTGCGCAATCGCTGAGAATCGACTTGCGGACGCAGCGGCATTCGTGGAAACGTCCCTGCAGCAGGATACTTCCCTGCATGAAGCAGCGATTCGAAAAGCGGAAATCCTGCTGCTTCGTAAAGATCTGCCGGCCTTCGCAGTCTGGAACCGGGACCTGGGAACTAAGGCCGACTGGCATCCGGATCTCTGGTGTTTGAGAGGGCAATTCGCCGAACTGATTGACGACAAAGATTCAGCCATTCGCTGCTATTGGGAGACCATCCAGAGGGATCCGAATTCTCGCCTGGCCTGTTTTCGACTGGGACAATTGTTGCCTCAGACAGGAAGATCTGATGAAGCAGCCGTATGTTCCGGACGAGCGGCGATGCTCGATGATCTGGGTACAGCTCTGGAGCGGATTGTGGTCAACAACAGGAATCTGCAATATGTCACCCGGGCAGCCCATCTCACCTATCAGCTCGGTCGGGTCTGGGAAGCATGGGGTTGGTCGCGTGCGGCCCTCCTGATCGATCCGGAGCTGGACTGGGCATTGACAATGCGAGCCGCCTGTGAGGCACAATTCTCGGATGACCTGCCTCAGACAAGCCAGGGGCAGCCGATTTCCACGCTTGACCTGGCGGTATTCCCGTTGCCCGACTACGCCCGGTGGCAGACACAATGCGAGGCACTCCCGAAGGGCACGACATCGGGAGACGCCCGGCAGCGAATCAGCTTCGTCGACGATACTGCAGCCCTTGGGATGACCTTCGAGTACTTCAACTCATCTGATCCTTTAACTCCCGGCGGTCGGATGTTTGAGTTTACCGGCGGCGGAATTGCTGCCGTTGACTTCGATCTCGATACACGGCCGGACCTGTATTTTGTCCAGGGGTGTCAATGGCCACCGTCGCCCCGGAATCATCAATATCTGGATCGTCTGCTGCGCAACCGCGGCGATCAAATGCAGGATGTCACGGACGTCTGTGGAATCGCCGAAGACCAGTTTGGTCAGGGCATTTCTTCAGGAGACGTCGATCAGGATGGGTTCCCCGATCTGTATATCGCCAGCACGAACCGGAATCGTCTCTTCATCAGCCAGGGTGACGGAACATTCATGGAAAAAACGTCAGCGGCCGGACTGGATGTGAGCTCCGCTAAATGGACGACGAGCTGCCTGATCGCGGATCTCAACAACGACACGTTTCCCGATCTGTATGATGTGAACTATGCCGAAGGAGACGATGTCTTCAGCCGCATCTGTGATCATGACGGAGTCAGTCGTGCCTGCCTGCCCACAAGCTTCCCGGCTTCGGCCGACAGATTGTGGCTGAGTGACGGCCAAGGGGCATTTCGTGATGTCAGTGAAGCCTCCGGAATTGACATCCGCGAAGGACGAGGCCTGGGAATTGTCACATTCGTTCCTGGCGACACCCCCGGGCCTCCTGTGATCTTTGTCACAAACGACATGACTGAGAATTTCCTGTGGCGTCTCTCAAGTGTCGACGCCGCTACCGGGATTCCGAAATACGAAGAGACGGGTCGGATCAGCGGAGTCGCCTGCAGTGCCGACGGCCGATCGCAGGCAAGCATGGGGGTCGGTGTTTCTGACATGGACGGCAACGGGATGATGGACCTGTTTGTCACAAATTTTTTTAATGAATCCAGCAACTATTTCATTCAACACACCGCCGGCTTCTTCCAGGACGATTGTCTGAAATCC
>JANNGQ010001013.1:0-4405 GCA_031403975.1 Planctomycetota bacterium | reverse complement strand
GCCAGATCAACGCCACCGAGTCCGATGCGCAGCTCTACGGGCGGCTGGCGGGCTCGGTGCTCCACGCCAACGCGGCGCTGCGCGCCGAGGCGGGCATCCTCGTGGCGAACCGGCGCGGGCAGTCCGGCCTCTGGGGCTACGCCATCTCGGGCGATCTGCCGATCGTGCTGGTGCGCATCGCCGACGCCGCCAACATCGACCTGGTGCGCCAGCTGGTACAGGCACACGCCTACTGGCGCCTGAAGGGGCTGGCGGTGGATCTGGTGATCTGGAACGAGGACCACGCCGGCTACCGGCAGCTGCTGCAGGTGGGCGAGGCCGAAAACATCGACCTCGTGCGCCAGATGGTGCAGGCCCACGCGTACTGGCGCCTGAAGGGCCTGGCGGTCGACCTCGTCATCTGGAACGAGGATCGCGGCGGCTACCGGCAGGTGCTGCAGGACCAGATCATGGGGCTCATCGCGAGTGGGGTCGACGCCCACGTGATCGACCGGCCGGGTGGGATCTTCGTGCGCCGCGCGGAGCAGATCCCGGACGAGGACCGCATCCTGCTGCAGTCCGTCGCGCGCGCCATCATCACCGACCGCCGCGGCAGCCTGGTGGAACAGGTCAACCGCCGCGCTGTCGCCGACGTGCGTCCGCCGCGCCTGGTACCGACGCGCGCGCACCGCGTCGAGGTCCTGCCGGCCGAAGCGCCCGCGCGCGAGCTGATCCTCGACAACGGCCTCGGCGGCTTCACGCCCGACGGCAGCGAGTATGTCATCACGATGCTCCCCGGCCAGGCGACGCCGGCACCCTGGGTGAACGTGCTCGCCAACCCGAATGCAACAACAGTTCAACCAGACGGACGATCGCCGCTCAATCCGACCGAGCCGCGGCGTGACGTGTTTTGACTGTCATGCCAACGGACACACCAACGCCGCCACGCATCTGGCCGGCGACGTTCGACCGCAGGAATTCCGGCATCGGATCGACACGCCTTCGCTGCGAGGAGTCAACATCCAGCGGTTGTTCGGGTCACAGCGAGCCTTGAAGAGCGTGGAGGATTTCACCGAATTCGAGCAACGGGCTGCCTACTTCGACGGCGACCCGGTCAAGGCCACTCTGAAAGGCGTCAACATTCTGGAACGCGGCAGCCAGGTCCATTTCATGGCCGAGTTTCAGGCGATTCTGGACTTCCCGCCGGCCCCGAAGCTGAACGTGTTCGGCAAGCTGGACCCGCAGCAGGCCAGCGAATCGGAATTGAGCGGGCAGACGCTGTTCTTCGGAAAAGCACAGTGCGCCGCTTGCCATCCGGGTCCGTACTACACCGACAACCTGATGCACAATCTGAAGGTCGAGCGATTTTTCAAACCGCAGACCATTCATGGACGTCATGCGACTGCGGACGGCCCGATCAAAACTTTTCCGCTGCGCGGCATCAAGGATTCGCCTCCGTATCTGCACGATGACCGATTGCTCACGCTGGACGATACCGTGGAGTTTTTCAGCCTGATCCTGGAACTCAAACTGACTCAGCAGGAAAAGGCAGATCTGGTCGCCTTCATGCGTTGCCTGTAGCCCTGCTGATCATTGCTTACCGAAAGGACAATCAATCCATGCTGCCCGATCACCGATCGTTTCCGAGTCACTCCCTGATGCCTTGCCACATGCGCGACGAACTCACGGCTGAGGCCGCTGAGATCGATGCGGAACGAGACATGGAAGTGTACCTTGGATTTGCGGGGGACACCGTTCGTCAGAACGGTCGCCCTCATGCGGCTCACGACCACGCCGAGTTCGAAGGAGGCTCTCTGAAACGGAAGGCACGGTTCAAGGATCAGCCAGTCCACTCGGCGGTCTTTGGCGGGGCGGACCTGCCTTGTGTGATTGACGACGCTGTCGACTGGTACGGCGACGACGTGCATTCGGGTTCGATGAGACTCAAGGCTCTCCACACACGGGGCCTGACGCCGCAGCCTGTGCCGGCAGGGGATTCTGGCCTGGAAGACATTGAGCCTGCAGGTCAGTAGCGATCAGCAAGTGCCGGCAATCCCGGATCGCGAACTGTCCTGTTTCCTTGTTCGCGCAAGTGCTCTGAAATCTCTCGACCCGATGAACAGATTCAATTCAGGAGTTTCGATGTATCAGCTGACCACTGACCGACTGCTTGCACTATTGGCTCAACACGAGCCGCCGTGTATCTCGCTGTACCAGCCGACACATCGCCATCACCCTGAGAATCAGCAGGATGTGATTCGGTTCAGGAAGCTGGTCCGGGTGATCGAGGAATCGCTGCGGCAGAATTACCCGGACCTGGAATTTCGTGAACTCATGAAGCCCTTTCACGAACTGGCTGAGGACGGCCATTTCTGGAAGCATCAGACGCGTGACGGTCTGGCAATCCTCGCCGGCACCGGCATCTACGATGTGATTCAGCTTCAGCAACCGTTGCATGAGATTGCTGTTGTCGCCGACAGCTTCCATGTCAAGCCACTGATGCGATATCTCCAGTCGGCCGACCGTTTCCAGGTGCTGGCCCTGACCCGGGACAGTGCTGCCGTTTTCGAAGGCGACCGCTACGCACTCGATCTCGCGACTGTGGCCGACGATTTTCCATCCAGCCTGGATGATGTGGTCGAGCCTGAACGGAGCGAGAAAGGTGTGTCGGTCGCCAGCGCAAATTCGGGTGTCGGGAGTCCCAAAATGCTGCGCGGGCATGGTGAAGGAAAGCACGATATCGACACAGAGAAATACTTCCGGGCCGTGGATCTGGCGATTACCGCCAAGTTCTCCAGACCTTCCGGGCTGCCTCTGGTGCTTGCCGTGCTTCCCGAACACGAGGCGATGTTCCGTCGCATCTCGCAAAACACTCTGCTGCTGGCTGACGGAGTCAGCTGCAGCCCGCATGCACTGTCGGAAGATGAGTTGCGACAAAAGGTCTGGCAGGTACTTGAGCCGCATTATCTGGCTCGGCTGGAAGTGCTCAAGGAAAACTACAGCAACGCGGCGGCCCGGCAGGCCGGCTCGCCCGTACTCACTGATGTCGCGAAAGCCGCCGTTGCCGGAAGAGTCGGGACGCTGCTGGTCGAAGCCGACCGAGTCATTCCGGGTGTCATCGACAAAACCACCGGATTGATCCGTGCTGACTCTCCGGAATCACACAGCGTCGACGACATGCTCGACGATCTGGCGGAATTGGTACTGGTCATGGGTGGCCAGGTACTCGTTGTTCCGGCAGAACGGATGCCGACAACTTCGGGACTGGCTGCGATTTATCGCTATTAGTGCCGCACAACGAAATTACTGAAAGTACAGCGATGGCCAGGACGCAGTTGGGAAAACAAAATGGTTTCTGGATTCATCTCACCGTGTTCCTGGTGGTAAATGCCGGCCTGATCACGCTGAACCTTGTTCGATCGCCGGACAAACTCTGGTTCCGGTGGGTTCTCCTCGGCTGGGGTGCCGGGCTGCTTCTGAACGGGTTCTGCGCGTTCAGCGACCGCTGTGCGAAAAACGACAAAGTGAAGAGGACAACCGGGCCATGACTATGTTTACATCCGACGAGATCCAGCACTTCGCGATCCTCATCAAAGGCATCCGAATCGCGATGCTGACGACCGTTCGATCGGACGGATCGCTGCGGAGCCGGCCGATGGCCGCTCAGGAAGCAGAATTCGACGGTACACTCTGGTTCTTCACGCGTGCAGTCTCTCCGAAAGTCGGTGAGGTGGAAGAGGAAGGACAAGTCAACGTGAGCTATGCGGATTCAGAGGACCGGCGTTACATCTCAATCTCGGGTCGCGCTACGCTGGTCCTGGACCGGCAAAAAGTCGAAGCGCTGTGGAACCCCGGTCTTGTCGCATGGTTTCCAGAGGGTCTGGCCGACCCGCAACTGGCCCTGTTGCGAGTCGATACGGAAAATGGAGCGTACTGGGATGCTCAGTCGGGCGGAATGGTGCTGACGGGCGGCGTACCGAAAGCGGCTCCGCCGGAGGTCGTCTATGAGCCCGGCGAGCATCAGAGAGTTGATCTGAGCGGTGTCTGGGTGACACAGGACGTTGGAACCTCAAAAACCCGGAATGAACGATCTGAATCATCACCGCTGCGGTAGTGCAAACAGGGAGAATACAAATGGGTATGCCACTTGATTTGATCTGGCTGACTATCCCTGCCTACGTGGTCGTGCAAGTCATCGTGCTGATGCGCTCTTCGAGTGGCTCCCGGATGGCCGCCGCCCTCCCGCTCTTCGTCATGGTCCCCGTGTTCATCCATGCGGCCATCGGTCTGATGCAGGAGAGCAACCTGTGGCCACTCCTGATGATTTTCGCAAGCCCCATAGCGCTGCTTTACGTAGTCGTATTCGCTCTCCTGCCCCGGCGATCACGTATGCCAAACGTCCCATAGGCTACCTCTCATTTCAAGT
>JANNGQ010001012.1:0-8635 GCA_031403975.1 Planctomycetota bacterium | reverse complement strand
GGCATTTGTCGTCTGAACTCTCAGAGGGCCGGCGATTTCGGACCAAAGGTCCACCCATTCCAATAGCCTGGGCCAAGCGACAGCGTCGGCCCAGGAAACCGACACCATGCAAACATACCAGGCCCAACGGGCCGGCCATTCGGGTGTTGCTCGGGCGACTCGCATTGACTGGTTGGCCCGTTGGGCCGTGGTTATGGATTGACGCTCGTTGACCTGGCCCGACGCTGCGCTCGGGCCAGGCTACTAGAACGTTTGGGCCGTTGGCCCGGAATCGCATGGCGGAAAGCCATGCAGAATTCGCCGGAATTCAGATACCCCGACGCTATGGCGTGGACTTTTCTCTCGTCCCCTTCGACCTAACTGTCGGCCGATCCACTATGACTGCGCCGGTCCGTGACTCATAGCCGGTCCTTTCGCGCCGCCAGGACTCTGTCACATTATCTGACAAACGCCAAATAGTAGAACACCAGCCCCGTGACCGACGTCAGCGTAATGTCGATCGCTGACGCCCAGCCGAGTAACTTATGCAGGCGGCTGTGAGTTCCGGGAATCGGGATCGTGCCGAATCTCCGAAGGGCCAGAGTAATTGTCGTCATCCACAGGAATGGCGTCGAGACTGCAAACACGAGGTGCAGATACAGCCATGGTCGCACTTCCGAAATCCTGGCATTGAGCACGACGTCAGCAAGCTGCTGCTGAGCCACGATGTTCTGCCAGCCGCCGTGCAGACGCATATCCACTTCAAAGGCCGTCACCGCCCCCAGCAGAATCACGCCCAGCGCGATCTGCAGCCGCATGTGAGCCGAATAGCTCCGTCGGACGCTCACCAGCCACAGGCTCCACAGCAGCAGCGGCACAATCAGGGTCAATGCGCAGACGACAAAGTCCAGCATGAAGGTCGTGGGATAGCCGAGGAAACCGGTGTGCATCGGAGGATCGGGGGGTGAGGATTGAGGATCGAGCGGGCTCGCGGACTATTTCAACAGTGTCTTGACAGCCGACTGAATGCCGTCGGTATCGATGCCCTGATGGCCCATTTGCTGCCAGAGTCCGCCAGAGCCTTCGCGATGTGTGCCGATATTGTTATAGCGGCCCTTGAAGCCTCGCTTCAGCAGCTCGGTGCCGAAGCGGGAACCGAGACCGGTATTCACATTGAATGACTCGGCCACCAGCACCATCGGCGAATCTTTCAGCCGGCTCATCATCGCATCGTCATACACGTTCAGAGTCGATTTGCTGATTACTCCGATATTCAGCCCCTGGGCCTTCAGTTTGATCGCGGCATCCAGACAGCGGTAGACGGATTCACCGAATGTGACGATGAAACCATCCTTGCCCTCCTGAATGATATCGTCCTTGCCGGACACGAACTTGTAGTCGTCTCCATAGAAGCGACTGCCGTTTTCCCGCAGTAGGTCGGGGACACCAGAACGAGTTGAGAAGATAAACCGAAGCCCGGCGTCGCCAAAGATCTTCTTAAGGCAGGCTTTGAATTGATGCTGATCGGCCGGAAAATACAGTCGCGTTGTATCTCGGCCCTCATCCGGCAGTCCATTGGCAGCGAACATGTTGTTCAGACCGAAGTGGCAGGTATTGTCCGCCATGTCGTCACAACCGGCATGAGAAAAGTGTGCCAGTACATTGGACTGGTTCAGCCGAGCCATCGTTATTTCAGACACCACCATTTCCAGAAATGCAGAGAACGTTGCGAAAACTCCCTGCCTGCCGGATTCGAATCCGAAACCGGCTGCTGCGGAAAAATTGCCGCGTTCCATAATGCCGCCGCGGACGAAGACCTCCGGATGAGCGGCCCGCACATGGTTCAGTCCGCACGAGCCCTCCAGGTCACAGTCGAAAACCCGGACGGTGGCAACACGCTGTGCTTCCGGCATTGCGTCGAGGATCTCATTGAGAATCTTTCCGAACAGATCTCGATTCTTGCCGCTGTTCTTTGCACAGCTGCCTTCGTACGTCTGCCCGGACGGCCCTTTCTTGACACTGGTCAGATACTCGACCGCAGCCGTGCGGCCCCGCGCCGTCAGGTGCTCTTTGGCCAGTGAGGCCTTAATGACATCATGCCCGTGAGTGCTGCCTTCCAGACCCTTGATGCCGATGCACATCCTGCGACGGTTGATCAGGGCGACCGGCCCCGATGTTGTTACAGCAGCGCACATACGTGCGTACAGCGCATCCAGATCTTCGCCGTCGCCGATGTCAATCTTCAGACCGTGGCCGGCCAGAGTCTGTGACACATCAAAGCCTGGCAGATAGTCCGACGGATGCCCGGCAATCGTCACGTCGTTGTCGTCGATCAGCAGTTTGATATTCAGCTGCTGCGCTACCGACAGCCGCGCGGCTTCGGCGTCGTTGCCTTCCATTTGAGATCCGTCCGATCCCAGCATGAACACCACCTTATCCGGATTCGCCAGGGCCACGCCGTTCACAAACGGCCACATATGGCCAAGTCGACCGGACGAAAACTTGACGCCCGGAGTAAAGCCGCGTTCCGGATGACCGGGAAGGTGCGAAAGGTATTCGCGATAGTGATACAGTTTCTCGACCGGCAGATCGCCTTCCAGAGCGGCCATCAGATACTGTGTGGCAACCCGGTGACCGGCTTCGTCAAAGAAAATCGGCAGTACATCAGGCGTGCCGCCTTCGGCAGCGTGCTTCATGAAACCGTGCATAATGCAGACTTCCGGCACGGTGTCGTACGGGCCGCCCGTGTGACCGCCAAGCCCCTTTGCGTCGGCGATGGCCGTGAAGAACACGATCGCGTCGCGGCAGATATCGATGTTGTTTCTGAGAGTCGCACGCTGTTCCGCGGACAGTTTCGGTGAATTGGGGTCCAGAGAAATGGCCGAATACTGGCTGAGCGGAATCGGAAACTCGGCAACAGAAGGCATCGTCAGGATTCTCCATAAACTCATCAGAAAGGGATCGTCAGCGCGGCTCCCTGGAGCGCAGGACAAGCGGAAAAGCCGACGGAGCAAAACGGCCGTTTTTTGCTCTGCACTCGTGCAGGAGGCCAAGTTTGACGACGAAGTATGAGCGTCGTCGGTTGAATTGCAATTGAATGCACAAGCCAGTCGACCAGCCTTGCAGAAACCGGAATACGGAGTCAGAAATCGCCGTGCCAGGTCCCATCTATTATTGTCGAGGTCGTCGGCCGCAATCCGGTGCAGAACCAGCAACACTGTTTTGACGACGGATTTCCCAGCGCGGACTTCGCCCTCAATCCGGGGAAGATCGTGAACGTGTTTTTGACCACGGATTTCGCTGATTTCACGGATAGACCCATAGCGACTCATCCGTGCGATCCGTACTACTAACAGTTGGAATCTGCGCAGGGCGCGAAGAATTCACGCCGGGACAGATGAAACGAAAACAGCAGGATTCACCACAGAGGACGCGGAGGTACGCAGAGAAGTCCATGTCGACTCAGCGTTTTCGTTCCTCTGCGATCCTCCGCGCCCTCTGCGGTTAAAACAAAACTCGTTTGGGTTGCGGGCGAAGCCCGCGCTGGGAAATCCGTGGTCAAATACTGCGATTGGAACAAGCACTTCGTTCGTGACGCGCCGTACAAACACTTCCGTGTCCTGGGCAGATTCAGAACGTTCGTAGGACAGAGAGCGTCTCGGCTCATGGCATCTGTCCGGCACGATCATGTCTTCCGGAGATTCTTTCGGCTGCGACATCTCGCCTGACTTGCGACCGTCTCGCTTGTGTCCGTGACCGCTGCATTTGATAATCCTGCTCCGTGATCGCGGCGATGATCGGCCCGTCAACGTCGAGTCGGTTGTGGCTGTCTGTTCCCCACTGCGAAGGCGAAAGACCATGAAACTGTCCTGTGCATTGATTCTTGGAGCATCTCTGATGACGTCTGCTGCATCTGCTGACGAGCCTGTTTCTGAACCCTTTGGCAAGACCAGGGACGGCATGCCGGTGGAGATCTTCACAATCAGCAACAAATCCGGCCTGACTGCAAAAGTCATGACCCGCGGAGCCACGCTGGTGCAGCTGCATGTACCCGACAAGGACGGCAAATCGGCCGACATACTCCTGGGCTTTGACAGCGCGGCCGGTTACGAGTCCGAAGACAATCAGTACTTCGGCTGCACAACGGGACGAGTCTGCAATCGTATTGCCAAAGGAAAGTTCTCACTCGATGGCAAAGACTACACGCTGGCAGTCAACAACGAGCCAAACCACCTTCACGGCGGAGTCGACAAAAGTCTCGACAAGCTCGTCTGGACGGCCAATCCATACTCGAACGACAAAGGCTCGGGCGTCAAATTCTCAGTCACGAGTGCCGACGGTGATGAAGGTTATCCGGGGAATCTGAAGGTCATCGTCAGTTATTTCGTTCCGAACGAGACAAACTCCATTTCGATTACCTACACAGCCACGACCGACAAGGCGACGCCCGTCAATCTGACGAATCACGCTTACTTCAATCTTGCCGGTGAAGGGAGCGCGACGGTGCTGGATCACATCATTCGCATTAACGCCGACAAATACACTCCGGCAGACGACACGCTGATCCCGACCGGTGAACTGGCCGAAGTCGAAGGCACGGATCTCGACTTTCGCAAGAGAACACTGATCGGCAAGCGGATTGAAAGCATCGGCAAGACAGCTGCCATCGGCTATGACCACAATTTCGTACTGAATGAGCGTCCGGCCGATGCAAAGATGACTCTTGCCGCAGCTCTCATCGAACCCAGCTCAGGCCGAGTGATGCGGGTCATGACAACTGAACCTGGTATTCAGTTCTATTCGGGCAACTTTCTGAAAGGACAGAAGGGCAAAGGCGGCAAGACCTATGCTCACCGAAGTGCTCTGTGCCTGGAGACTCAGCACTACCCCGACTCGGTGAATCACGAAAACTTCCCCAGCACGATTCTGAAACCAGGCGCAACGTTTGAGTCGAAAACAACCTACACGTTTGCTGTCGAGGAAACCAAGGCGGGAGCAAAGTGACAGAATCGCTGTAGCGGAACTCGTGAGAGTTCCGGCGTGAAGGCTCACGACTTCAGCTGCAACGTTGCCACTGAAGGCATCGCACAATAACAAGGTACCGGTGGAGAAGCCCGGCTTTTTGAAAAAAATCCGGGCTTCTGACGGTGTTTTCCTTTTGAAGAGTTCCCGTATGTGGCCGGAGGGTGAGCAGACTCAGGAGTTGTTGAAAGGCGTCGCCGGTGGCGACAAATCGGCAGTGAATCGCCTGATGGATCGGCACCGTGAGGCAGTGCGGAGGATGATTCAGATGCGGCTCGATCGCGCCGTGGCGCGGCGAGTGGATGCCAGCGATGTTGTGCAGGACGTACTTCTGGAGGCGTCTCAGCGACTGAACGATTTTCTGCAGAATCCTTCCATGCCGTTTCACCTCTGGCTGAGGCAGCTGGCGAAAGACCGTATTATTGATATGCACCGTCGTCATCGGGCGGCGAAACGCCGTTCAGTGGATCGAGAACAGAATCTCAGTGGTCTGGGAAATGACGAACAATCAGCGGCCGATCTGGCCACGTTGCTGCGGGATGCCGAACTGACTCCGGCCGCTGCAGCGCTGCGGAAAGAAATGGAGCAGCGGTTCCTTGTGGCTCTGGATCAACTGGAAGAAAATGATCGCGAGATCATCGTCATGCGCCATTTCGAGCATCTTGGCAACAGCGAAGTCGCTGCGGCTCTGGAACTGACTCCGCCCGCCGCCGGAATGCGTTACCTGCGGGCGATCCGCAAGCTGAAGGAAGTGCTCGGAACAGATGACAGTTCTGTTCAGGAATAAGGACCATGATTTGATCGCCTCCGGGCTCGTCCCGGTGGTTTAACGGCTTTTGCGCTAGTGCTGCTCGATGGCGGAAGAAAAAACGGCTCATCGTGAAATGAAGTACGCGTGGATTTTCTGAGGCACTTCTGTCCCAGCACATCGGGAACCAAGGTGGCGTCGGGGTATCTGAATTCCCGCGAATTCTGCATTGCTCTCCGCAATGCGATTCCGGGCCAACGGCCCAAACGTTCTAATAGCCTGGCCCAGGCACAGCGTCGGGCCAGGTCGACGAGCGTCAATCCATCTCCACGGCCCAACGGGCCAACCAGTCGATGAGAGTCGCCCGAGCAACACCCGAATGGCCGGCCCGTTGGGCCTGAAATGTTTGAAGTGTGTCCGTTTCCTGGGCCGACGCTGTCGCTTGGCCCAGGCTATTGGAATGGGTGGACCTTTAGTCCGGAATCGCCGGCCCACTGAGAGTTCAGACCACAAATACCATATCTATGCTGCACACTTCATTTCACGATGAGAAGAAAAACACTGCGGCGCATACAACTCCGTCCGGAATCTGGACCAGAATAAAAACTCACCCGTGAATCCACTGACCCCCTGGGCATCTGCATGACCACCGAACGCCTCCTCTCCCACTCTGACCTGTTGCAGCTCAAACGCTGGAACACGCCTACGATTTACAACGGCTGGGAGCAGATCACCAGACGCGACCACTGCAGGGACGCATTCAATATCGAAGAGACTCGCGACTTCATGCCGCAAATGGGGCCGATGATCGGCTATGCCGTGACGCTCGTCATCGAACCGAGTAATCCGGCGCACAGAAAAGATGAACCGACCGCGGCGTCGGACTACCGCCGCTATCTGGCCAGCATTCCCGGTCCGAAGATCGCCGTGATTCAGGATCTCGACAAGCCCCGTGTGATCGGCTCATTCTGGGGCGAAGTGAATGCCAACATGCATCGCGCACTCGGGTGCGTCGGTACGATCACCGATGGCGCCATCCGTGACCTGGACGAAATGACCAACGCCGGCATCAAGGCCATCGCCCGCCGGCTGTGCGTAGGACATGCGGCCGTCCATCCGGTCAGCTTCAACTGCCAGGTTGAAGTCTTCGGCACCAAAGTGTCGCCCGGTGATCTGATTCATGCCGACAAGCATGGGTTCATCGTTGTGACGCCGGACGAACAGCCCTCCCTGCTGGAGGCCGCAAAGTTCATGGACACGAATGAATGCGAAACCGTCATCCGTGCGGCACGAGAAACCGCGGGGCTCAGTTACGATGAGATCCTCAATGGCCTCAGTGCGGCGTCGCGCCAGTTTGCTCAGAACGCCCGGGAGAAATTCCGACGCGACGGAGAGTGGTAGAGACCGGAATGACCAATGACAAAGCCGCAATGACCAATGAATCGCATTCGATGCATCGTCTGACCATGTGTCTTCCCGCCGCTCATTGGTCATTCGGACTTGGTCATTGATCATTCAAAACGATATCTGATCACGCCGCATGACCTACGATCCGCCCGCGACCCAGATGCCTCTTCCACGCGCCCTCTACGTCCATGTGCCGTTCTGTCTGCATCATTGCGGCTATTGTGACTTCACACTGGTCGCTGATCGGGATCAGCTGATCCCGGAGTATCTGGCGGCCCTGGCCAGAGAGTTCAAACATGAACTTGCTGGTCTCCAGGGACGGGTCGGGGTTGACACAGTCTTTGTCGGCGGCGGAACACCGACGCACTTGTCACCGAAGGAACTGACAACTCTCTTCGAGCTGATTCGGACGGACTCTGATCTGGAGGCCCGCGGAGAATTCTCTGTCGAAGCCAATCCGGACGGACTCGACGACGAACGCCTTGCGGTGCTGAAGTTCTACGGCGTCAACCGACTCAGTCTTGGAGTCCAGTCATTTGATGACAGTGTACTCAGAACTCTTGAACGCCGGCACTCAGCACTTGAAGCCTGTGAGGCCGTCCGCCGGGCTGCTGAGTTCATCCCGAATGTCAGCCTTGACCTGATTTTCGGAGTTCCCGGCCAGACGCCGGAATCCTGGCGAGAAACACTCGCGGTCGCCGTTTCACTGCCCGTTCGACATATTTCGACGTACGGTCTGACCTACGAACAGGGTACGCCGTTTTTTCGGCAGGAACGCGCGGGTCAACTCAGACGAGCGCCCGATGAGCTCGAACGGCAGATGTACCTGGATGCGATTGAGATTCTGTCAGCGCATGGGTTCGGACACTACGAAGTTTCTAATTTCGCGAAGCCCGGATTTCAGTGTCGGCACAATCGAGTCTACTGGAACGCAGACGAGTACCTGGCGTTCGGTCCGGGAGCCGCCCGCTACATCGGCGGAGTTCGCTCCGTGAACAGCCGCAGTGTCGTACGCTGGCTGCACTCATGGAGGAAGGGCTTGCCGTGTCTGGAAGATTCTGAGCAGCTCCTGCCGGAGGAAAGATCCCGTGAGGCCATCATGCTGGCTCTGCGAATGATCGAAGGGCTGAATGTCCCTGCGTTCGAGATTCGCTTCGGCGTTTCACTGGAGCAACTGGCCGGCGCTGCAATCGAGCGACATCAGGCCGCCGGCTTGCTGGAATTTCACGGTGAGCACCTGCGTCTGACGCGGAGAGGTCTGCTGATCGCCGATACGGTCGTCGCAGATTTTCTGTGAGTCTTTCGGGATTTGTAAAGGACTGTTGGAAGATTCGCGATTCTTCGTGGGGCTGGCTTCCAGCCGGCCCGGACTTGAAAACAAGCATGTGTTTTCGAATCAACCTGGCAGGCTGGAAGCCGGAGTATTCGCCGGTGCTGATGGCGGAAGGTCCTTCACAGCGTTAATCGCCGGGCCAACAG
>JANNGQ010001011.1:0-2630 GCA_031403975.1 Planctomycetota bacterium | reverse complement strand
GAACCCTGGGCAGGCGAAATTCTCAGCCACCGGCAACAACGGTGCAGCCGACCACAGAGTCACAACCACGGGCTTCCAGGTCGGCGGTTTTGCTCCGGGACAACAGCTGGCATTGTTCGGACCGGGTACACAGGTATCGCGATACAAAGCGGGCGACCAGGGCAGTCCAGTCCCACGTGACCGTGTCTTCTTTAATTACAGCCTCTTCGGCTCGGTCCCG
Source organism: Planctomycetota bacterium (assembly GCA_031403975.1). Lineage (GTDB taxonomy): Bacteria > Planctomycetota > Planctomycetia > Planctomycetales > Planctomycetaceae > SXXK01. The sequence continues at coordinate 2,410 of JANNGQ010001011.1, read as the reverse complement.
GGGACCGGCGGTGCACAGAACGTCGACCGTTTCATACCCGGCTTTGAGAAGACTCTTAACAATGGAGAGTCTTCGCTCGAACTGCGTCTGCCATTTGCGGCAACGTTTGACAGCATCCAGACGTTTGGAATCGCCGGCCAGCCCGTTGGGGGGTCGGGAAGTGAATTGGGAAATCTGACGTTGGCGTATAAGCAACTTCTGACCCGGTCCGATTCTTTCATCACAACAGCCGGTCTGGGTCTGGAATTGCCTACCGCGGATGACCTCGTCATTCAGTCAAGTGCCATGAAAATCACTCGAAAGGGCGAGACCGTTCGTTTGAATCCTTATGTCGCAGCACTCTATACGCCTGGTGACCGCTGGTTTACTCAGACGTTTCTTCAGATGTCATTTGCTGCGAATGGGGAGCATGCAGCGATTCAGGACCTTCAGTTTAATCGAACGGCAACTGGGATACTGCAGGACGCCACAGTCCTGTTTGCCGATGCCGCAGCAGGTTATTGGTTCTTCCGCAATGAACTCGCCACGCGCCCTGCAGAACTTGCCGGAATCGCCGGTATCGCGGAAATCCACCTGGCCCAGACAGTGCAGGACACAGATGTTCTGTCGGCCCGGGTGGGCGGCAGAGACTATGTGTTCGGCGCGCACGGAGGCAGTATCGGAGTGGCCAATCTCACCACAGGTGCCACGCTGCAGTTCGGAAAGCAGTCAACGCTGATCCTTGCATGGACCACTCCTTTGACAAACACGGATCGTCAGTTTGACAGTGAATTCCGCGTTCTGTTCAGTTATTACTTCGACAAACAGGGCAGTCCTTTCAGCATTCCCGGCGCCGGTCGACGATAGTGACCACCCGTGACTGTGGCTTCCAGCCGCAGTACAAATGCAGGTTGCTGAAAAAAGGTGTTTGAAACTTTGGAGGCATCAAAAAGGCACTGTGACAAACTGATGCCGGAGAGTTCCAGACACCTTTTTCGACATCCTCCCAGACGCGTTGCTGAAATTGCCGCGGAACTTGCACTGGATGATTCTTCTGTGGAGCCGTACGGCTGGTATGCCGGCAAGTTGTCAGCCCGTCTGCATGAGCGACTTCAAGAGAGGCCGGAAGGAAAATATGTCGGAGTGACGGCCATCAATCCGACCCCGTTCGGAGAAGGCAAGACGGTCGTTGCCATCGGCCTTGCCATGGCGCTGGCTCGTAGACATCTTCGCTCGATCGTCACATTGCGACAGGCCTCACTGGCACCGGTGTTCGGGATCAAGGGCGGAGGCGCGGGCGGCGGAAGGGCATGCGTCCTTCCTTCGAATGACATCAATCTTCATTTCACCGGAGACCTTCATGCGGTTGCTGCCGCAAACAATCTGCTCGCTGCTATGCTCGATAATCACTGCAAGCGAGGGCTGACTCCCTCCCTGAATACCGAGACAATCTCCTGGCGACGGGTCATTGATATCAGCGACAAGGGTCTGGCTCACATTGAAGCCGGGCTTGATGATGTCCCCCAGGCGCCACGGCGTCATACCGGGTTCGACCTGACGGCGGCTTCGGAGGTCATGTCCATTCTGGCGCTGGCAACGGATATGACGGACCTGCGTCAACGACTTGGCCGCATCGTGGTCGCACGTTCGCCGGTCGGAGAATTCATCACGGCCGGAGAGATCGGAGCGGCGGGGGCGATGGCGGCATTGCTCCGTAACGCCTTAAGGCCTAATCTTGTCCAGACATCGGAACACACTCCGGCGTTTGTCCACGCCGGCCCTTTCGCCAACATCTCCCACGGTAACAGTTCCGTGGTCGCAGATCTGACAGCGCTGCGGCTGGCTGAATACGTCGTGACGGAAAGCGGTTTCGGATCCGATCTGGGTGCAGAGAAATTCTTCAACATTAAATGTCGAACGGCCGGACTGCGTCCGGATGCGGAGGTTCTGGTCTGCACGGTACGGGCTCTCAAGTATCAGAGTGGACGGTACGATGTTCGTCCCGGCCGTCCCCTGCCGGATGCTCTCCTGCGCGAGGATCAGGACGCTTTGCGAAGCGGAGTCGCCAATCTTTACGGACACCTCGCCCATTTGAAGGAGTATGGAATCCCGGTTGTTGTGGCTATCAATCGGTTCCCTTCCGACACGGACTCAGAACTGCAGTTGCTGCAAAGGCTTGCCATCGACGCCGGTGCTCAGCGAGTCGCGCCGACGGATGCTTTCAGTCGCGGCAGTGAGGGCTCACTGGAACTGGCAGATGCTGTCATTGATGCGTGCTCCGGCCGATCCGGCTTCCGACACCTCTATTCGCCCGAGATGACCGTCAAAGAAAAGATCACGACGATTGCCACCCGAGTGTACGGTGCGGATGGTGTCGATTTCAGTGAGAGCGTTCGGGAGCAGATGAGCGAGTTTGCCGGTCGAGGGTTTG
>JANNGQ010001010.1:0-6156 GCA_031403975.1 Planctomycetota bacterium | reverse complement strand
AGATGAAACTTGCCGAGGGCTACGAGATCCCGAATCACCTTGCGGCACTGTTGCAGCAGACCCAGCGAACGATGGAACTGAGCGGTGTCTGACGCCCAATCGCACACACTTCACCAACCCGAAGCGTCAGTTTTGAAGTTGCGCAGTTTCTCAGAGCTGAAGGCTCGACAGGATGTAGCCAGTGGCGTAAGAACGTGTGAATTCATTGCGATCAGCCCTGAAAGGGCGACATGAGCCGACTCCTGTCGCCCCGTCGGGGCTCTCGAAATCGAACGATCCGAAACCAGTGGCTCACGCCACTGGCTACAACCTTCCGTCCCTGTCGGGACTCGAGTCGCGCAACTTCAAAAAGCGTCAGCGAGGTCTTTCGTGATCTCTTCACGCGACGTGAATTGCACCTCGCTGACGCTTCGGGTTGGTGTGCATCGCCCGGCTGATTGCAGGATCCGATGACAGTGCCCCCGACGGACAATTCATCCCTCCGTCCATCGAATCGCGAGCGACGATCGCTGGCCGTCGGGTGCATCGTGTTGATTCTGTCGCTCGTGTCTTTCGTACAGGCTGCGTCCAATCGAGGAGTTCTCCGTGCGTCACCTGTCGACGGCGGCGATGAAGACAGCTATGAGCGGCTTGGTTTCAACATCGCAGCCGGTCTGGGCCTGGGATACTGCCCGGATGATATGCCGGTTGTGATGGGTTTGAGCGAACCGATTCCGACAACAACCTGTACGGCAGGCTGCACTTCCGAAGAGTTCTCATTCACAGCAGGCCGACCACCCGGGTTTCCGCTGATCGTGGCTGCCGTTTATCGAGTGAGCGCCCTCAATTTTTTTGCAGTACGTGTCATCAACTGTCTCTGCTGCGCTCTTGCAGTGGCCGTGGCGGCGGCATATTTCAGCAGAGAGTTTTCCCCGCTGACGGGATTGTTCGCGGGAACACTCTGCTGTATCGATCCTCGACTGCGGGAGTTCGCGGGAACGTTTCTGACGGAAAACTCGGCCACACTGATGCTGACACTTTTCGCCATTTCCTATGCACGCCTTGTCAGCCGCGGAAATCTGCTGAATGCCGCTCTGTGCGGACTTACCTTTTCTGCCCTGGTGTCCATCCGGTCGTTCTTTGTCGCGTGGTATCCCGTCGTGTGGATCATCCCGGCTGTCTGCCTCTGGCTGCACGGGCGACGCGCTCAGGTTTCGCTGCTCACCGTGCTGAAGCCGCTCTGGGTATTTTGTCTTGCCAGCCTCGTTCTGACCGGACCATGGTGGATTCGCAATTGCCTGATTCTGGAGTCATTTATGCCGGCGGGGACTCAGGGAAGCATCCTGATTGCTGATGGTTTCAGTGACAGCGCGTACGCCAATTTCGGCAGCTGGGCCCCCGGTGTGACCAATCAGATTCGTGAAGAAATGCTGCAGGATCCAGCGCTGAAGGACCTGTCCCTGATCAGATTTGAGCGCGAACATGCAATCCGGGGTGTGGCTCACGCCAAGGCATGGATTCGTCAGCACCCGCACCTCATGCCGCAACTGGCATTGTGGAAACTGGGCCGGCTCTGGGAATACGGCAGCATCCCGCATGGCGTGTTGTTTGGCAGTCTGTTCGTCGGGTTGTTCGCCACGAGGTCTCATCCGGCCAGCCGTGTGCTGCTGCTGCTGCTGCTGCTGAATTCTCTGACGGTCATGGCCACGTATCATACCTACGAGCGCTTCATGACTCCGTTTCGACCGATGATCCACGGTATGGTGGCCTGCGGGCTGATCTGGATCGCCGCTGGAGTCTGCAGTCGACTGATGCCGCGACGAAAACTCGTCGGCAGGTGATCGACTGCATCTGTCTCAGGTTTGCGATATAAGCCGTCCGGCTGTGCAGCTTTTTTTGTAGCCGGATTCGTGAGAATTCGGAGGTGACCCAGTGACTCCGAAGTCTCACGACTCCGGCTACGAACCCATTCCATCAGTTTGGATTGCAGAAAGCCTTTCACGGCGTTGCCATGCGGATCATGTCGAACACGTCTTCCTGAGCCGGAGTTATCGCCGCGATGCCTTTCACCGCACCGTCCAGCACGACACAGCATTCCTCACTCAGCACCCGCGGGCAGAAGGCCACACTGGCAGCGGCTTTGCTCGGCTGGATGTTTGACGGCTTTGAGATGGGATTATTTCCGCTCATCGGCACGCCTGCGCTGAAAGACCTGCTGGGCGGGGCCGCAGGCGCGGATGATGCTACGAAGTGGTTCGGCGTGATCATGGCGGTCTTCCTTGTCGGCGCTGCCAGCGGAGGAGTGCTGTTCGGCTGGCTAGGCGACAAAATCGGTCGAGTGCGTGCGATGTCGCTAAGCATTTTCACTTACGCGATCTTTACGGGAATGTGCGGATTTGCGACAGAAGCCTGGCATATCGCTGTGCTGAGATTCATCGCGTCACTCGGCATGGGCGGCGAGTGGTCTCTGGGTGTCGCCCTCGTGAATGAAATCTGGCCAGGTAAGTCGCGGGCTTTTATCGCAGGTCTGATCGGTGCGGCGTCGAACGTAGGATTCCTGCTGGTGGCTGTACTCAGCATGGGACTGACTCAGGTCATCGGAGGAACGAAATCGGCACTGCTGTCGATCGGACTTTCCGAAGCGACCACATCAAACCTCCTGGCGAACGACGCTTGGAGATTTCTGATGATCAGCGGAGCAGTTCCCGCGATGCTGATCTTTTTCATCCGCCTGTTCGTGCCGGAGTCATCGAAGTGGGAAGCTGAGCGCGCCAGTGGTAAGACATCGCATTGGAACAATGTGGATCTGGTTGGCGTGATGATCGGGTGCCTGGCGGCGATTGGGATCATCGCGGTCTGGTCGCCGGCAGCAAAGGGTCTGTCGTTTGCCGCCGCCGCCGCGATCACTGTGATCGGCCTTGCGCTGTCAATGCTTGGCTTTCTGTTTCCCGTTCGGCAATATCTCAACCGCGCGATCGAAGCCGGTTCGGTTTCTGCGGCGAAAAAGTCGCAGATTCTGGGCAGGATGCTGCTCGGAGCAAGTCTTGCGGGAGTTGCACTGCTGGGAACCTGGGGATCGATTCAATGGGCACCGCGATGGGCGGCTCAGCTAAAGCCGGATACGCCAGCGACGCCGGATACGCCGGCCGTGAAGTACTTTGCCAGGGCGAAGACTCAGGCCGCGACTGCCGCGGGAGCAATTGTTGCGACAATCGTTGCGGCAATGGCGGCGGGCAAATTTGGTCGTCGGATCACCTACTGCGTCATGTGCGCCGGATCAGTCGCGGCGGCGCTCTGCTTCTATCAATTCAACACAGAGTTCGGGCCAGCGTTTCTGATATCAGCAGTGATCGCCGGCGGAGTGACAGCTTCGTTCTATGGTTTCTTTCCGTTGTATTTTCCTGAATTGTTTCCGACCGCAGTGCGCGCGACGGGTCAGGGATTCTCCTTCAACTTCGGACGCATCATTGCCGCCATCGGAACCCTTCAGACGGCCAATCTGGAGGCGTTCTTCAATAACAGCTTCCCTAAGGCCGGATCTCTGATGGCAGGGATCTATCTGATCGGCATCTTCATTATCTGGCTGGGTCCGGAAACACGAGGAGCAGCCTTGCCGGATTGAACCTCGGACAAAGATATGTAATCCGACATATGTTTCAGCAGACTGGACTGCCGACGAGGGCGACGCATTGCATTGGTAATCGTCGCCCTCATGGAATAGGAAAAAGAGTCAAAACGTGACTCTCGATGTTATGATGCCAACACATTGGCTCCTCGTGTTTTCGACGGAAGACTCCCATGCAAGCCATTCGCGTCACCACAACGCTCGACTCGGAAACCCTTTACCTCCCACAACTGCGTCCATTCTTGGGACAGGAGGTCGAGATCATCATCCTGCCGATGGGAGTTCGCGCAGCGAGGCCTTCCGGGAACGGCACTGCGACGAATCCTTTGGCTGGCTCCGTGCTTCGAGACGACGATCCGTTTGGGCCGGCTGTTCCGGCTGAGGAGTGGAAGGCCTGCCGGTGATCGTCCTCGATACACACATCTGGTACTGGTGGGCCGGTAATTCCCCCAAGCTGACGAGCCGTCAATGTGACCTGATCGAGAATGCCATCACGGACGGAATCGGGGTGAGCATCATTTCCTGCTGGGAAATTGCCAAGAAGGTTCAAATCGGCAAACTCGAATTGGACCGGCCGGTTGCGGAATGGTTGCAATTCGCCACGGCAAATCCGGCCGTGCAGGTTCTGCCGCTCACCAGAGAGATCGCTGTCGAGTCCTGTCAGCTTCCCGGTCAATTCCATCGCGATCCGGCGGATGAACTGATCGTTGCCACGGCGCGAATCCACAGTTTGGCGCTGCTCACCGCGGATGACAAGATTCTCGCGTATCCACACGTCCGTCTGCTGACGTGACTCGCCGAGATGGCGTCTTACGATTCAATGCCAAACGATTCTCGCAGCAGTTCCGGCATACGATGACCGAAAGAAAATGATCGTCCGGACTGGAGGTTGTGCAGAATGACAACTGCCGGACTGAAGAGAGCCGCGTCCATCGCATAGAAGTCGTGGTTTGCCGCTTTGAACAGCGAATGGAACGTCTGACCGTGAGCCGCAGATGAGCTCGATGGAACATGCGGGCCGATCGCGATGATCAGTTCATCTTCACATCGGACCCAGAGATTGACAGTGGCTCCGTACAGGATTGCGTCATTTGTCCGGCCGATCGCCTTGAGATCGTTCTTTGCCACCGGAGGCAGTGGTGCGACGCCGGTCCCGCTGATGATTGCGGAGAGTGGAAATTTCAGCTCGTGAAGCTTGTGAAGGGCCGTTTCAACTGACCGGGCCACGACCTGGACAGTTCCGGCCTGTGACGCCGTCGGAGCCACTGCCAAAGTCAGTCGGCAGCTCTCCGGGAGCGATTTACGAATCGCCGCAATCGCAGACTCCGTCGGCAGGCTGCCCGATTCGAGCACACCGACAGCCATTTCACCGTCTTCCGTGTCCGGCAGATGTTCGAATAACTCTTCTTTCCTGGCCACGGCACGCATCGGGCCGGACCCCATCGCAAAGTAATCGTCCGTTCCGATCTTCCAGCCGGCATACTGACTCATCAGACAGGCAGCAACCGGGTGATCGGTTCGAACGAAGACCTGAGGCACATTCGGCAGTTCGCTGTCGCGCGGCACAAGGCTGACATCCGCCATTCCGGACAAGCAGATGCGCGCCAGCAGCAGCCCGGCTTCCAGTCCGCCTTCGGTCTTTACACCAAAATCGAGGACAGTCAGCAGTTCCGTTCGGTGACTTGCGATCCGCAGGCTGTCTGCGCGAGTGCCGGCAAGAGCAGTCAAATGTGAGGATCGCTGATTGAGTTGCCGAATGGACATGAAGGGGACTCAGACCTGGGGTGGCTCCAGGATCGGTGTAGCGGAACTCGCGAGAGTTGCGATCTGAAGTCTCACGACTTCAGCGGCTTCGGCATAACTCTCGGCCGCCATCCCTTGTGCGACAATCAATTGCGCCTGCGAACGGACGGCATTCGAATTGGGCGTCGATCCGTCCCCGGAGTAATAACCGCCGTACCCTCCATATCGATACCAGCGGCCATACAATTGTGCCTGACAATCCGCTGCATCAAGTGCCGCCACAGACGCTGCCAGGATCAACCACCAACGATTCATTTCGTTTCTCCAACTGGAGCTGACAGCCACAGCGAGCAATCGCATGAAGGCAGCAGATGCACTGCCTGAGGATTCGCGAAATCGGGCCTTTGTCACGAGGCATTACCTCGCATTTGCTGAGTATCCCGACGCGCCAACGGCACTCCCGGATTCATTGAATCACGATCTCGAGCATACGCCAACAAGCGGCTGCGTTCAAGCCGTTGACAGAGACGAACGGCGACGCAAACGTGCCCTGTCTGTCAGCCTTTCAAGCGAGCCTCTGCATTCGACTTTCGGCCGCCGCACTGCATATGTGCCTGGTCCTGTTCACCATCCAGTGTATCATCGTCAAGGCTTGAATCAGGGGTTGCTGACATTGAAGCCTGAAGCACAAGTTTTGAAGTTGCGCTATTCGTCAGGGCTGGAAGCCCGGCACATCGTCAGCCGGTGGCGTGAGCCACCGGAATACGGAAAACACAGCGATTCAGGCCTGAAGGGCCGACACAAGCGCC